>VFJM01000271.1 GCA_009886055.1 Geobacter sp.
ATGGCATTCGGCTTGGCCAGCTTGATATTGGTCGGGTTCAGACCGAAATAACGGGAATATTCGCGGGCATTCGGCATGAGGGTCTTTCCCTGACGCTCCTGCTGAATTCGCAGCATCATGACCACATCAGCGTCCTGCAGCGCCTCGTTCATGGTGGCGCACACCGTGACATCACCCAGTTTCTCCACCCCCGGCGGCATCATGGTTGGCGGGCCCGCCAGATACACCTTTGATCCGAGCTTGGTCAGTCCCTGAATATTGGAACGGGCGACACGGCTGTGAGTTATATCTCCGACAATCGCCACTTTAAGACCATCCAGCCGCCCGAAACGATCCTTCATGGTCAGCATGTCCAGCAGACCCTGTGAAGGATGCTCATGAGCGCCGTCTCCGGCGTTGATTATCGAACAGTTTATCTTGTTCGCGAGAAAATAGTGCGAACCGGAGACGGCATGACGCATGACGATGATGTCAGGTTTCATCGCCAGCAGGTTCAAGGCCGTGTCTGCAAGGGTCTCACCCTTGGTGGCCGAACTGGAGGCTGTCGTGATATTGACGGTATCGGCCGAAAGCCGCTTGCCGGCAATCTCGAAGGAGGTGCGTGTACGCGTCGAGGCTTCGTAGAACAGATTGATGATGGTCTTGCCTCGCAGCGTCGGGACCTTCTTGATGTCGCGATTGTTGATCTCCCGCATGTTCTCTGCAGTTGAAATCAAGAGTTCAATATCCTCTTTCGACAGGTCCCGCAGGGCAATAATATGTTTATGCTTGAACTCGGCCATTTCAGTTAACCCTCCCCTATTTTTCGAGTACCACTTCAATCGGCTGGTCTGACCCGTCAAAAACAACCTGGACATTCTCTTTCTGGCTGGTAGGAACATTGCGCCCAACAAAATCTGCCCGAATCGGCAGTTCCCGGTGACCACGGTCGATCAGCACCGCAAGCTGAATGGACTGGGGACGTCCAAAGTCCATCAGCGCATCCATGGCGGCCCGGATAGTTCGCCCGGTATAGAGGACGTCATCAACCAGGATGACCTTCTTTGCTTCCAGAGAGAATGGAATATCGGTCTTGCCGACCGGGTGGTGCGGCAGGTGCCCGGAGCAATCATCGCGATAAAGGGTAATATCAACCGCTCCCACCGGAATGGCTCCCCCCTCAATGACACTGATCTGCTGCGCAATTCCGTCTGCCAGAAATACGCCACCGGAACGGATGCCGATCAACACAATATCAGCAACCCCTTTGTTGCGTTCAAGTATTTCGTGAGCGATTCGCGTCAAGGCACGTTTGATTCCTGCACCATCCATGAGTACGGTTTGTTCAGCAGCCATCAGGCGACCTCCTAAATAACTTACGTTAACGCACGTTTCCTGTATATCAGGATCGGGCATAAAAAAAGAGCCTCCCCGCGCCAAGCGGCAAGACCCTTCCGGTATGAAATTATTGTATTCATTGTGTCGCCTTTGCTAGTCTCTCGGACTAGATTAAAAGGGGGTGTTTGTAATACCGGCACTCTACCATTCAAAGCTGAAACAGGTCAAGCAGGATTTCAAAATTTATTTGCATAGCAATTGTGAGTCTCACGTGACGCTTGTTTTTGCGGATATGTTCAGACGCTTTTATACTCGCACCCCAAACCTACCTCTCATCCGGACCGTTGCCGACCGGGTCATGCATCCAAGCCATTTTGAACATGTTGTCGTGGATTTCCAGCACGCGGTCGATCGGGTCCTGGTACCCACCGGCAAGGCTGACAGCTACAGGAACATTGCGATCAGCTGCAGCTGCAAATAGAATCCGATCGCGGTGTTCCATATCTTCTGTTGACAATACACCCCCAAGTGGGTCACCGATATGCGGGTCAGCCCCTGCATTGTAGATGATAATATCTACTCCAGCAGCCATTTCTTCCATCCGCTTGGTGAACGAGTCCTTCCACTGGGCTACGTCAGTTCTGGCTAGTGTAATATCCGACCCAAACGAATAATGATCAACCCAATCCCACCCAAGAGTCTGTGTAATGTTATCTGTGCCATTTCCCCGGTGCATATCGCAATCGGCGATACCGACCCTTTTCACACCTGCCTGATGTGTTTCCCACGCTGCAAGGGCAAGAAAGTTGAATGTACAGAAACCGCCTCCAAATCCGAACCCCGCATGGTTTGCCCCGGATGTAGGTGAAATCGAAGTCTCTCCGGTGCGGTACGCATTCAGCGTTGCAGCAACCATACTGCCGCTGACATAAGGCAGCACCTTTATGATCCTCGGGTCCTGATCCCCAAAGCCGTTGTTCAACCTGCCATCCAGCACACCGTCTACGTAGTCGGGGTCGTGTACCTGTTTGAGCTGGTCACGAGTAACCGGATCGAAGCTGACTATCTGTATCTGATGCCCCAGTTTCCGCCAGCTTTCTACTGCCAGAGCCGGTTTCCTCGGGCTAGGGCTGAAGTAGCTTGTTCCTACTGCACTTTGTTCTTCTCTGTAAAATACTTTCATGTTCGGCCTCCCCGGCTTTGGATGGTGAACTATTTTAATATCACAATTCAATTCCTGTTGACAATAAACATTAATTAAATACAGCACAAAAACCAAAAAATACCTACTTACAAAAGTGCAAGTAGGTATGTATATATTTATTTTGGAAGTACCCTGGAGATTCGGACCGTTAGCCCTGATACACAGGAAAGTTCATGACGTACTAAACCGACAGCATCCCGGCTGACAGCCCCAGATCGGCAACCTGCCCCATGACTTCAAGATGCAGAAATTCACTCCGGATCAATTCTTGCGACACCCTCTGAAGATCTTTGCTGGTAACCGCATCGTAATTGGCGAGAACATCTTCAATGGACTGCTGCTTTTGAAGATATATCTCGTTTTTGGCCAGACGGGTCATCAAATTGTCGCTGCTTTCAAGCGACATGAGGGTTTTACCTTTCAGCTGTTCCCGTGCGGCATCAAGTTCGTCCTGCGGCACCTCTTCGGCAACAAGCCGCGACATCTCGCGTTGAGCAATATCGATTACCTCGCAACAGTGATCTTTTTCAGTGCCGGCATACACGACCAGCGCCCCGGAGTCCGCATGGGATATGATACTGGAATAGACCGAATACGCCAGACCCTTCTTCTCGCGGACTTCCTGAAACAGCCGTGAACTCATCCCTCCACCCAGGACCGTCGTCAACAGAAACAACGCGTAACGATCCTGATGATCATAGCGGAGCGAACGCGTACCGAGACAGACAAGCGTCTGCTCCATCTCTCGTTCAATGAGATTCACCTCTTTTTCAGCATGCGGAAATGCATCGCTTGATTCAGGCTGCCACTGAGAAGAAAGCCCTGAAAACAGAGGTGCCAGAATGGCAACCAGCTCATCATGATGCACGTTGCCGGCAGCTGCAATTATTATGTCCTGGGGACGATAGCGGCTGTTTTTATGCGACAGGATTGCAGTTCGCGACAAACCCGTAATCGTTTCCTGATTACCCAGAACCGGCATGCCGAGCATCTGCCCCCGCCAGAAGTTTTGATGAAAGCGGTCATGGATGTACTCTTCCGGCGAGTCATCACGCATTTTTATTTCCTGAAGAACGACCTTGCGCTCTCGTTCGATTTCATCAAGCGGGAAGGTAGAATTCAGAAAGATATCAGCCAGCAGATCGGCGGCGCGGGGGAGAAATTTTGCCAGAACTTTAGCGTAATAGCAGACGTACTCATGTCCGGTAAATGCATTCAGAATCCCCCCCATAGAGTCGATCTCACGGGTGATCTGATGAGCACTGCGACGCGTTGTCCCTTTAAACAGCATATGTTCAATAAAATGAGCAACACCGTTATGTTCGGGAGATTCGTGGCGGGTGCCGTTGGCCACCCAGATGCCGGCTGTTACGGTATGCATATACCCAATGTTCTGCGTGACGATGCGGACGCCATTATCAAGTGTAGTAGTAGTTATCATTCGCAAAGCATACCTTAGTTTCTTACTATTTCAACCAAAAACAGCGTAATGATTTTTCATCGCAGGAATAATTACCAAGTAAATATTTTATCCGTAGTGAAATTATTGAAAAATGTTTCTGAAAAACTGGTGGAAGTTTAACATAACAAATCCCGTTTTTTGTTGTAGGCAAAATTCTATCTTTCTGCGCTAATCTATTGCTGTTACTGCTCAATAACGCATTTCCCGGTTGCATGTTTTTTGGGATCACTAAAAAAGAGTTGACATTAGGCATCTAAAGGAATAAATCGGTATGAGCCTACCAGTATAACCTTTTTATATTTTGACTGAATATCACACTTTCAACGTAATCATCGATCACCATGTATACAGCCAACCGCTGCTCGTATACGTTTGATCAAAACAGGAGTCTTACCAATGAATATTCACGAGTACCAGGCAAAAGCAATCTTAAGAAAGTTCGGTGTGCCGGTCCCCGACGGGCACGTATGCTACAACAGCGCCGGAGCCCGCGAGTGGGCGAAACGGTTAGGTGACGGCCCCTGGGTCGTCAAAGCGCAGATCCACGCCGGAGGCCGCGGCAAAGGCGGCGGTGTCAAACTGGCCCTCACCGCCGACGAAGTACGCAACCTCGCCCGCGAAATGCTCGGCATGACCCTCCGCACCCATCAGACCGGCGCGGAAGGGAAACTGGTAACCCGGGTCCTGGTTGAAAACGGCTGCAACATCGCCAGTGAACTCTACGTCAGCCTGCTGGTTGACCGCGCCACCTCCAAGGTCACCGTCATGGCCTCCACCGAAGGGGGGATGGACATCGAAGAGGTTGCAGCTTCGACCCCGGAGAAGATCTTTACCGAAGCGATTGATCCCCTGGTCGGCCTGACTCCGTTCCAATGCCGCAAGATCGCCTTCAGCCTCGGGATGAGCGGAAAGCTCGTCAACAAAGCGGTGGCGGTACTGCAAGGGCTCTATGAAACCTTTATCGGCTGCGACTGCTCCATGCTGGAGATCAATCCACTGGTAATCACCGCCGAAAACAACCTCATCGCCCTGGACGCCAAATTCGGTTTCGACGACAACGCCATCTTCCGTCACCACAAGATCGGCGACATGCGCGACTATGACGAAGAAGACCCGAACGAAGTAGAAGCATCACAGCACGACCTCTCCTACGTATCCCTCACCGGAAACATCGGCTGTCTCGTCAACGGTGCAGGCTTGGCCATGGCCACAATGGACATCATCAAACATTACAGCGGTGATCCGGCCAACTTTCTCGACGTCGGGGGGGGGGCCACCATCGAGCGCGTCACCGAGGCCTTCAAGATCATCCTTTCCGACAAAAACGTCAAAGGGATCCTGGTCAACATCTTCGGCGGCATCATGAAATGCGACATCATCGCCACCGGAGTTGTCGAAGCCGCCAAGCAGGTATCCCTCAATGTACCGCTGGTGGTCCGTCTCGAAGGAACCAACGTAGCCAGAGGCAAGGAAATCCTGGCCGAAAGCGGCTTGAATATTGTATCCGCCGACGGCATGGCCGACGCAGCGCAAAAAATTGTCCAGGCCGTGAAAGGAGCCAACTAATGAGTATCCTGATAAATAAAGACACCAAGGTTATCACCCAGGGGATTACCGGCGCGACCGGACTGTTTCACGCCCAGGGAGCCCGTGAATACGGCACCCGGATGGTCGGCGGCGTCACGCCCGGCAAGGGCGGCACGATCATCGACGGCTTTCCGGTATACGACACCGTCATTGAGGCCATAAAGCAGACCGGGGCCACCGCCTCGGTCATCTACGTTCCGCCGCCATTTGCAGCTGATTCGATCATGGAAGCGATTGACGCCGGCATCGAACTGGTCTGCTGTATCACCGAAGGGATTCCGGTCCTCGACATGGTCAAGGTCAAGCAGTACATGGTCGGCAAGAAAACCCGTCTGGTCGGCCCGAACTGCCCCGGTGTCATCACCCCCGGCGAGTGTAAGATCGGCATCATGCCCGGCTACATCCACAAACCGGGCAGAATCGGCGTCGTCTCCCGCTCCGGCACGCTGACCTACGAAGCGGTCTGGCAGCTGACCTGCCTCGGCCTCGGTCAGTCCACCTGCGTCGGCATCGGCGGCGACCCGGTCAACGGTACCAATCATCTTGATGTTCTGCGGATGTTCGAAGAGGACCCGGACACTGATGCGGTCATCATGATCGGCGAGATCGGCGGCAGCTCCGAGGAAGAGGGAGCGTACTTCGTCAAGGAGCATATGACCAAACCGGTAGCAGGCTACATCGCAGGCGTCACCGCCCCTCCCGGCAAGCGGATGGGACATGCCGGCGCTATTATTTCCGGCGGCAAGGGTACGGCGGCAGAGAAGGTCAGAGTCCTTGAAGAGTGCGGCATCAGCGTGGCAGCCAGCCCGGCGGAAATGGCACAGGCATTGCTGAAGATCTATAAACCGTAAACGAGAGCTATATGGCAAAACGAAGAAAGGCGACCGGAAGGCCGCCTTTCTTCGTTTAAGCTTTAAAACAACGTGGATTGTCGCCTGGGAGTGACATGATGTTACATTCCAAGGAGGCTTAACCTACCCTCAAATCGCAATCTCCAGACAAATCTTATCATAGCTGACTCGCGGTGCACGTGGGGCATTCACCTGTTCGCCGGCAACTGCGCTTTTGTCCATGGTAACCAACCCAAGTTCGGCAAGATGCTTCAAATCATCGCTGACATTTTTAACATCCCTGCCGACAAGTCGCGCCAACTGGTGAATAGTGTCCGGTTTTTCCCTCTTGACAACATGCAGAATTTCAAGCCGTTTTTCAGTTAGAATCTTTCTGAATGCATCCAGATTTTCAAAGTATATGCCTCGATGAGGCTTCGAACTGCCTCCTGCTTGATAGGATTCATACGCTTCGGCAATTTCCTGCACACCCACATCAAGCGTTTTTATACCAATGGTAATATTTTTAGCCTTGATGGCCATATTGTTTCTCCTTCCACTCATGTATTGCCTGAAGAAAATCCTTCAGCAGATTGCCAATAGTACTGAATACATAGGGTGTCTCTTGAGCATTAAGATGACAATAATCTCCCTTGCCACGCTCATTGTCAAACCCAACTGCACGGGCACCATCAACCACATACACGAGAGAATACTTGACACCGTCAGGATGATGCGCGGATGCTGGAACAATCCATATCTTGATTTCAGCCGTATTGCCGAAACTATCAGTATATTTCTCGTGCCTGAAAAGATGCGCCTTAGGACTCATGTTGGTATGCTACACCTCCACTAAAAATATTTCTACATATTTTATTGGGCTCTTTGAACCATCTCCATTGGCTTGTCATGGAAATTGACTTGTATATATACTTTATGTATTATGTATATACAAATAATTTGGAGGTAAAACATGGCTACTACAATGACATCAATAAGGCTGGACACCCATCTGGCTGATGAAGCGGCCCATATATTGGGAGTGAAAAGCAGGACAGAAGCGGTTCATGCGGCGTTGCGTGAGATCGTGGCGCTCAAGAAGTTTCAGAACCTCATGGCAAAACATGCGGGAAAACTGACTTTCGAGGGACATGGTGAGTAATCTGATTTTCTTTGACACATCGATATTCATCGATCACCTGCGTACCGGATGCCACCAGGAGCGGCTTGAAACAATCAGTGGCCTTATCAGAACATCTTCGGTGGTGTTGGCAGAATTGTGGCGTGGAGCGACGAAACTGGCGGAGATTTCTTTTCTTAAAGAGCTGGAGAAAAACCATCCGGTTTTGACGCCGACTGAAAAAAACTGGCTGGAGTCCGGGCAGATACTGGGGAGGATTCGTACCGACAAGGGGTATTCACCGGACAAACTGCGAGACCTGCATTTCGACGTGCTGATAGCCCTGACGACCCGGGCTTGCGGTGCCAGGTTGATTACATCGAACCGGAGTGATTTTGAGATGATCCGTGAGTATCGGGACTTTGTGTTGGAGGTATGGTAGCGGCAAACGTTCTCTAAGCTCTTGTCCAGTTATTCACCGGAAATGGGAACTATGGCGCCTTGAATATACTCCGGCATAGCTGCACGACTTTTTTTTCGGCTGCTTCACAATTCCCCCTGAAATGCCTTATACAGAATTGACGGCAGCATGGCATCCAGTTCGGCGGCGGTTTCGGTTTGGAGGCGTTTGAGGGAGTCAACCTTGGCTTGGAGGTTGTCCAGGTAGGCGACGATGCTGTGCTGTTCTTCAATTGATGGTAGCATAATGGGAAACTTTCTTATGGCTCCGATATTGAGATGAGGTGATGCTGAACCTTTAGAAAGCGGAACTATATGATCTTGCTGAATGATGGGCGAAAGCCATTGGTACAGGAGAAACTGCGGTATAATTTTCCGGGAATCAGAACGTACTTGCATAACTCTTTGCCCTAAGCTCATTTTCTGACCTTCTTCAACAATGCCGGCTTTTCCAGTTCCTCCACCTTCTCGAACAATGATGATGTCTCCCGGTACAAGTTCTCCCCTACGAGTTCGACGAAGGTATTCATCTTCACTTGTTTTCAAGGCTGTATCGGGAAAGAGTTTTCCCCATCCTATATCCGGTGATCGGAGTGTTGGAATTCCTGTATCAGCATATATCGCGTTCGAGTGCAAGCAATCAATTATGTTAGTGCAAAGTGATGCAAGTACTGCACTCCCATGATATTTCGGCACAGAGAATAATTGGCGGGATGTGCTGTGTAATAACGCTACCGCTTCCTTAACCGCCTGCCGCCTGAGCCCCCGCGCCTCTTCAATCTTCGCCGCCAATTCCTCAATCCGCACCACGATGCGCCGTTGCTCGGCCAACGGTGGGAGGGGGATGAAATAACCAAGAACATCATTCGGTCGGATAGCTGCATAATTTGTCGAGCCTTGCGCAGCAACCTGATCACGGAATGTTGGTGTTCTACTGTAAAAGTCCAGAAAACGCCTGTCCAGCTTTGTGCCATCTATCACAAACAGGAAATAATGGCTGCTGACAATGGAGTCGTTCAATTCATCCGGCACAATACCGAAGCCGCCCACTTTGGCATCAATTTCAGCAACCAGAAATTCCCCTGCCTTGCATACTTGTTGTTTCTTGGTCTTGATTTCCGCGCCAGTAACCGCATCACGAAGAACAATGCCCTGGGCATGAAGCTTCACACGACACCGCTTGTATTTCTCCAAATCGTTGATCTGGATAAACTCCTTACGATGGGTCAATACCTCTCCCAGAGCCACAAACGGCCATGCAGTACTCATTGCCTCGCCCCCACCAACACTTGCCGAATCTCGCCCATGATCTCCAGTATCCGCTGTTCTTTCTGGACAATATCCTCCACCAGCTGCTCCGGCGGCAGATGTTCGAAGTCATCTTTGCCAGTGGGATTCTTGATGTCCAGGTTGTAGCCGTTCTCGATGATCCGCTCTACCGGCACCCGCCAGGCGTGCTCGTTCTCCTCCCTGTTGTTCCACCATGACAGGCAATCGGCAAATTCCTCGAACTGGACCGGCTGGGTTTTGGTGTAGTTCTTCCGCCCTTCCGGCAGCGGCTGTTCATAGTACCAGACCTCTTTCGTCGGCCCGGAACGGTCGAAGAAAAGGAGGTTGGTGGGAATACCGGTATAAGGGGCAAAAACGCCATTGGGCAGACGCACTATGGTATGCAGGTTGAAATCCTTGATCAGTCGTTCCTTGATTCGCCCGCAGATGCCGTCGCCGAAGAGCATGCCATTGGGGACGACCACACCGGCCCGGCCAGGCTTTGGCTGGCGCTTGAGCTTGCGCATGATCATCTGGAGAAAGAGAAGCGTCGTCTCCGAGGTCTGCATCTCGGCGGGAAAGTTGTTGAGAATCCCTTTCTCTTCCTCACCGCCAAATGGGGGATTAGTCAGGATGACATCCACCCGATCCCGGTCGCCGATTTCATTGAGCGGAAAGCGGAGGCTGTTATCCGGGTCGATTCTGGGGAATTCCAGCCCGTGCAGCAGCAGGTTCATCTGCACCAGCAAATAGGGGAGCGGCTTGGCTTCGCCGCCATAAATGCTGCTTCCCTGGAGAATTTTTCGCTCTTCGACGGTACTGCACTGCTTCTCCAGGTGGCTGTAAGCCTCCACCAGAAATCCGCCGGTGCCGCAGGCCGGGTCAAGGATGGTTTCACCCAATTGGGGATTGAGGACATCGACCATGAAGCGGACAACCGGACGAGGGGTATAGAATTCTCCCGCGTCGCCGGCTGCATCACGCATCTCCTTGAGCATGGATTCGTAGAGGTGGCTCAGGGTGTGAATTTCGTCGGACGAAGTGAAGTGAATGCCGTTGACCTTGTTGATC
>VFJM01000045.1 GCA_009886055.1 Geobacter sp.
CTGCATGGAAGGCCCGGCCTTTTCGACCCGGGCCGAATCATTTTCCTATCTGGCGCTGGGGGCCTCCGTAATAGGCATGACCAACCTGACCGAAGCCAAACTCGCCCGCGAGGCCGAGATCTGCTACGGCATCATCGCGCTTTCGACAGACTATGATTGCTGGCACGACTCGCACGAGGATGTAACCGTCGAAGCGATCATCACGATCATCCGCCAGAATGTGGCCATGGCCAAGAACATCATCCGTCATGCGGTGGCGGAAATCGGCTCTGATCGCCCCTGCGCCTGCGGCAGCGCCATGCAGCATGCCGTCATCACCGACCGGTCGGTAATTCCTGACGCTATAAAGCAGAAGTTGGCGCCGATTATCGGGAAGTATCTGTAGCGGGGAAGCGGATAGCAACGGGCATGAAGTTGACCGGGCGGTTTTCGGCCCGGTCTGACTTTCAAATAGTGTCGGCCTGACAGCCGCCTTTTAAGTAGTTACACAATTACTCCCACAGGCAGTTTCAGTTCCCTCAATTAATTGCTATCATTGCATAGCCCTTGTTCTGGCGGCGTAGCCATAGGGGTCAGTCGCTCACTCTTCACTAATGGCTAAATGTGAATAGTTGAGGGGCTGACCCTTTCATTTCCTCTTTTCGAGTTTATGTTTTGTTGACTGGCAACAAGTCATGTTGTACAGTACTCCTGTACATATAAAGGAGGTGAACAAACATGCTACAAACAACCTATACCAATGCTAGAGCTAATTTCGCTGGACTCTGTGACGAGGTAATACAAAATCGAGAGATCGTGCTCATACGTCGCCGTAAGGGAAGCAGTATAGCTATGATTGCAGCTGATGAACTGCAAACTTTGGTGGAAAGCTCTCACCTGATGCGCTCCCCCAAAAATGCCGAAAGGCTTCTTTCTGCGCTGGAACGTGCTCTGAAGGGGAGTGGAACAGCCTCTTCAGTGAAATCGCTTCGTTCCGAGGTTGGCCTTGAAGACTAAGCAACGGGATACTGTATTTCAACCAGAGTTCCGTGAAGACTTGCGTCATTGGGTGGAGACTGACCGAAAAGTCGCGTTGCGGGCTTTTGATTTGATTGAAGCAATCATGCGCGATCCATTCACCGGCATCGGCAAGCCAGAGCCGCTCAAATACCTTTTATCCGGCACGTGGTCGAGACGCCTCACTCAAGAGCACCGGATTGTCTACCTTGTTCGTGACGACCGAATTGATTTTCTTCAGGCACGATATCATTACTGATCAATCCTTCCTCACCTGACCCCGCCGGCAGTTTCACGCCAATCTCCATTAGTCTTGAGGCTTAGCTAGC
>VFJM01000051.1 GCA_009886055.1 Geobacter sp.
TCACGTACGTGACGATGGGACATGTTGTATCGTTGATCCGGGGAATGAATTCCCCGGCTACCGTCACTCCGTCCCTACGGGACGAAAAAGATATGTTTCTCGTCCATTAACAAAAAAATATATCTGAACCAATTTTTCCGACAAGGATAACTGATGCCTTTTCTTGATTGGGTAAACAAAACCCAGGCAGTAAACATTGCCGCTGATGTTCCCTACCATCTGTTGCAATTCCAATCCGCCCACGGCGATGCCAGCGCTGAAAACTTGCTGATTCAGGGCGACAACCTCCTGGCACTAAAAGCCCTGCTGCCGTTTTACCGGGGCAAGGTAAAGTGCATCTACATCGACCCTCCATACAATACTCAATCGGCTTTTACCCACTACGACGATAAACTGGAGCATTCCCAGTGGTTGACGATGATGTACCCTCGTTTGGTGCTGCTGCGGGAGCTGCTGGCGGAGGATGGCAGCATCTGGGTGTCGATTGATGATCGGGAGGCGCATTATCTGAAAGTATTGATGGATGAGGTGTTTGGGCGGGATAGTTTTGTGACCACAATTGCTTGGCAGCAGCGAACAACCCGTGAAAATCGGAAAACTTTTTCCAGCAACCACGAATACCTGCTGCTCTACACAAAAGACTACACCCGTTTCGCAGCTACAAGAAACGATCTCGAATTAACGGATGAAGTGCGTGCTCGCTACAAAAATCCGGATAATGATTCACGCGGTTCGTGGCAATCGGTGTCCGCCAATGCCCAAGCAGGCCATGGAACACCAAGCCAGTTCTATACGCTGATTGCACCTAATGGAAAGCAACATGATCTGCCCAATGGGCGCTGCTGGTTGTACACCGAAGAACGCATAAGAAAGGAAATTGCAGCCAATAACATCTGGTTCGGAAAAGACGGCAACGGCGTACCAAGAATCAAAAAATTCCTGTCCGAAGCCAAAGCAGGTCTAACACCAGAAACACTTTGGTTTGCCGAAGATGTGGGAACAAACGATTTCGCCAAGAAGCATCTGATCGAATTGTTCCGAGACGCAGACTTGTTTGATACGCCCAAGCCAGAATCACTAATTAACCAAGTTATCCACATTTCCACCAACCCCGGCGACATCGTCCTCGACTCATTCCTTGGTTCCGGCACAACCGCCGCTGTTGCCCATAAAATGGGACGCCGCTGGATCGGTATCGAAATGGGGGAGCACGCCGTAACCCACTGCCTGCCACGTCTCGAAAAAGTCATCGGCGGCGAACAGGGTGGGATTTCCAAGGCGGTTGACTGGCAAGGTGGCGGCGGGTTCCGCTTTCACACTCTGGGAGAGCCGGTATTTGACGCCGACGGCGGCATCCATCCATCCGTGCGTTTCTCGGCGCTGGCCGCCTATCTCTGGCATTTCGAAACAGGCGAACCGGCACGGCAGACCTTCGATACTCCTTTACTCGGCAGCCACGGCGGCACCGCCTATTATCTCCTCTACAATGGCATCCTCGGCGACCGACGCCCCCAAGGCGGGAACGTGCTTACCTCTGCTGTACTGGCGCATCTGGACGAAACATATCCGCACCAAGGCCCACGAGTGATCTACGGAGAAACTACCCGACTGGGAGAAGCACGGCTGCGTGAGGCCGGTATCACGTTCAAACAAATTCCTTACGATATAAAGGCACGCTAACCATGTTCAAACTCAAAGATTATCAGGGAGATGCACTCGCGGCCCTCGAAGGTTTCTTTAGACAACTGCGCATGGCCGGCCTGGCCGGGGCGTGGCAGAACTGCGCGCCGCTGCAAGAAAAACAGGGGCAAACCTGGCAGGCAGCCTACAACGCCGAGGCGCTGGGTGATATTCCCGCTGTCTGCGTGCGCATCCCGACCGGCGGCGGCAAAACCTTTCTGGCGGCACATGCGGTGGCACGGGTAGGAAAAACACTGCTGGACAGTGACGCGCCGGTGGCATTGTGGCTGGTGCCATCCGACGCCATTCGCAGTCAGACACTGACAATGCTTTCCACGCCGCGTCACCCGGGCCGCGAGGCGTTGACAAGTTATTTCGGCGAACGGGTACGGGTTTGTGCCCTGGATGATCTGGCTACGGTCGGCCCTCAGGAAGTAAAGCAATCTGCCATCATCGTAGTGGCGACGATTCAATCCTTCAACGTCAAGGAAAAAAGTCAACGTACCGTCTATTCTTTTGACGAAAGTTTTGATCGGCATTTCCAGGGTCTGACTCCTCAGCAAGAAGAGCGGCTCGACCGGGTGAGCGAGGCGGACATTGTCGCACAACCTTACCTGACTGCCGCCGACCTGGGGCGAGTTAAGGCATCTCTGGCCAACTGGCTGACGCTTAACCGGCCAATTATTGTGGTGGATGAGGCGCACAACAACCGCACCGACCAGGCGTTCCGCACCCTGAAAAACCTGCATCCGGCCTGTGTGATCGAGATGACCGCCACTCCGGCAGCCAGCAGCAACGTGATCTATCATGTCGGAGCAAGCGCTTTACAACGCGAAGATATGATCAAGCTCCCCATAGTGCTGATGGAGCATCCGACCGGTTGGAAGGATGCCGTGCGTGACGCCATCCTGACCCGCGACCGCTTGGAGACTCTGGCCGCAAGGGAACCGGATTACATACGTCCGGTGCTGCTGTTCCAGGCTGAGCCGAAAAACGGCGAGGTTACTGTAGAAAAGTTGCTGGAGCACCTGATCAGCGCCGACGGCGAAAAGCTGGAGCGAAAACAGATTGCCGTGGCAACAGGTGAGCAGAAGGAATTGGACGGCATTGTACTGGCCGACCCGCTCTGTCCGATCCGGTATGTGATAACCATTGAAGCGCTGAAAGAGGGGTGGGATTGTCCTTTTGCCTATGTGCTGTGCAGCCTGCAAGATGCCAAGAGCGCAAAAGACGTGGAACAGCTCTTGGGGCGTGTACTTCGAATGCCCTATGCCAGGCCGCGTCAGCAGATTGAACTTAGCAAGGCCTATGCCCACATCGTGGCTCAAGGGTTCGCTCGTGTAGCCGATCAGTTGGCCGACCGGCTGGTTAATAACATGGGCTTTGAAGCCTATGAAGCAGCCCATGCCATTGCGCCGGTGCAGAATGTCCTTCCCTTGCCGGACGGCGGTGATCATCCACGACCACGCCCAGCCGAGGCGGTTATTTCACTCCCTGCTGTCCCAGCGCAACCGGTACCCGATGGGTTGAGAGAGACTGTAGAAATCCGCCCTACAACTTCCGGCGCAACGGCAATAGTGCGGGGAGAAATCTCCGAGGCGGTGGAGGAATTCCTGTTGACGGCCTGCAATGCCCGACAGCAGCAGGGGGTTAAGGAAGCAATAGACACTGAACGTGCCCGGCAGGCCGCACTGTTGGCCCCATCGGCACGTGGAGAATTATTTGCCCCACTCCCGCAGCTCTGTCTAGATTGGGATGGCGAGCTGCAGCCGGTTGAAAAGCGGCTTCTCTCCGAACTAGGCGACTTCGATCTTTTTACCGAACCGGCGGGCTTGGCCGGGTTTTCCATCGTGGAGCGCGGCGCGGCTTTCGAGATAGAACTTGATGGCGGCAAAGTTGTGTACGGTGAGACTGACAGCGGCCAGCTGCATCTGAATGAAGTTGCTTCTCACACCTCTGAAAACGATCTCGTACACTGGCTTGATCGCGAATGTCGTCAGAGAGACGTGGGACGGCCGATACTCATCAAGTGGATACTCTCCTTGATGCGTCATCTGCAGGCAGATCGAGGTTTTTCTCTTACCGCGCTGGTGCGGGCGAAATATCCCCTGGCGGAGGCGATTCGCCGGGAGATTGATCGGCGCAAGAAAACTGCTATCTTTGCGGGCTTTCAGAGATCATTACCAGGTTTTCTGGCCGCTCCACGGCTTGAAGACAGCTTCCACTATCCCTTTACATTCCACCCGACTCATTATCCGGCTCGCCCACCGTTTTATTCAGGACGCTATCGTTTCAAGAATCATTACTATCCGGTCATACACGACTTGCGCGAGAAACGTGCCGATGGAACACCGGCAGAGGAATTTCTTTGTGCAAGGGCCATAGATGCCAACCTATCTGTAAAACATTGGGTGCGTAATGTGGAGAAAGAAGAGCGTTTCTCCTTCTGGCTCCCAACCGCAACCGACTACTTCTACCCGGATTTTGTCTGTGAATTGACCGATGGCCGTGTGTTGGTGGTTGAGTACAAGGGAGAACCGTACAAGACTAATGATGACTCACGGGAAAAGTCCCAGATCGGGTTTCAGTGGCAGCAGTCCAGCAACGGGCGCTGTATATTCCTGTTTGCGGTACAGCAGGACGATCAGGGGCGGAGTGTGGGGCAGCAGATAGAACAGGCAGTCCGGTAATCTGAAACTGAGTTTATCATGTTCATTTGCAGCCCAGGCAGAGGTATGAAAGGAAAAACCATGAACAAGAACTCAATAGAACAGGCACAAGACCGCGATATGGCACGTTCAATCAATGCCATCCGCCGTGCTGCCAAACGAGCCCGGCAGATTGCCGCACAGACTGGAACCGCTCTGATTGTCCGAAATGGCGAGCAGATTGACCGGGTAACAGTAACGGGTCAGGAAGACATTCCGAAGCAGACGTTTGGTCTCTGTGAGCGCGGACATCTCGTTTGATTGAAATCCGGAATTACACCGGCCAGTCAATGCTCTCCTTTAACCGAAATCCCCAGCTTTTTCATCATGCTCTGAAAATTCGGCCGGAGGATGCCGGTCTCTTCAGCCGCTCTGGTGACATTCCAGTTGCTGCGTTCAAGGGCATTACGTACAAATACGCTTTCCAGTGATTCTATGGCATGATCACGAATATGACGCTTCATCTCCTTGAGTTCTTCTGCGTTCAGCGGGATATGTTCAATCATTTCATATGAGGAAGAATCATTGCTGTCCCACAGTTCAAGATCCTCATTACGGATAATATCACTTTCCGCCAGCACCACCGCTCGTTCGATCATGTTCTCCAGTTCTCTTACATTTCCCGGATACGCATAATTTTCAAGAAACGACAGTACATCCGGCGCGACTCCCCTGATTTCCTTGCCTATCTCTGCGGTATACTTTTTCAGAAAATGACGTATCAGGATCGGGATATCCTGCTTGCGGTCGTGAAGTCGAGGGAGTTCGATAGGAATTATATTCAAGCGAAAAAACAGGTCTTCCCGGAAAGATCCTTCGTTAGCCATGGTTCTGAGATTTTTGTTTGTTGCGGCAACCAGATGGATATCTATCGGCACCAGCTGTGTGCCGCCGATAGGGGTGATTTTGCGTTCCTGCAGAGCACGCAGGAGTTTTGCCTGAGTAGACAGGCTGATGTTTGAAACCTCATCAAGAAAAAGGGTGCCTCCGTCGGCAATCTTGAACAGCCCGGTCTTTGTCTGAAGCGCGCCGGTAAAAGATCCTTTGACATGCCCGAATAATTCGCTCTCCAGCAAAGTCTCTGCCAGGGAAGAGCAATCTACTGCAACAAAAGGCTTTTCTTTTCTGGGACTGTTTTCATGAATTGCACGAGCCGCAAGCTCCTTGCCTGTACCGCTT
Source organism: Geobacter sp. (assembly GCA_009886055.1). Lineage (GTDB taxonomy): Bacteria > Desulfobacterota > Desulfuromonadia > Geobacterales > Pseudopelobacteraceae > JACRCG01. The sequence goes on from VFJM01000051.1 coordinate 5,568, forward strand.
TCGCCGGTAATAAGCACCGTGCTGTTGGTGGCGGCAACATGCATGATCCGGTGATAAACTTTCTGCATCTCTTTGCTTTCACCAATAAACTGGTGAAAACCGTGACAGCTGATAATTTGTTTCCTGAGGTAGATATCGTCGAGCATGACGGTCCGCTGTTCAAGCGCCCGCTCGACTTTGTCCAGAATCTGCTCGGGCGTGAACGGCTTGGCGATGTAGTCGACCGCGCCATGCTGCATGGCGTTCACGGCGGTATCTACCGCGGCATATCCGGTAATCATGATGACCGGCACATCCGGCTGGAGCGCCTTGACGGCCTTGAGTACCTCGATACCGTTCATCCCCGGCATCTTCAGATCCGTAATGATCAGCCCGAAGTCCTTCTGTTGCAGCAGTTCGATGGCTACGTGACCGCTACTGCAGGTCTCCACCCGGAAGCTTTTGCCGTCCAGGATCCGGCGCAAGCCGTCCCTGATGACCGCCTCATCGTCGACAACGAGTATACTGAGATCGTCCATGCGCCAACCTTCCATGACTGTAATCCAGGCAGACAACAATGCTGCCGGCATGATCATTGTGTATATTCAATCTAACACGATACACCCTATCGCCGCGCCAGCGTTAATGCTTTCATCGTAGAGTTTATCAGAGATTTCTCAGACAGCAACCACAGCTGTATATCCGGCTTATACATCTCCGGCATCCTGTTCTCATCTGCGCCGCCGCTTCGTTACAGCGCTTTTGCATATGCACGTCTTGTTCTGCGCTGCCGCTGTATATGTCTCCTATACTGCGCCACTCCGCTCCAGGAGCGGTCCGCCAGACTCAATCAATATATACCGAATTATATCGGTATGTTACCAGTTTTTCCCCATCCAGTGCCAAACTGGCAGGTTGTTTGCAATCCAGTAGACAAACCACTAAAACCGACCCTTTGAAAACCGCGGCCAACCATGCGCCATGAAAAGGAGACAGTCATGAAAACCGTATATGCAATTGTCTTGTCACTCGTGATTATCGGCACGCAGGCACTGGCATCGGGAGGCGCCGGTGAAGCTGAGGGATTGGGCCTGTTGGTTATCGGTTTCATTGCCTTTGGCGTTTTGATTGTCATGTTCCAGTTCGTTCCCGGCATCCTCCTCTTCTTCGGCATGCTCAAGGGTCTGCTTTCATCCGCCGAAAAAAAGCCGACCAAAATATATAGTAACTCGAAGTACTAGCCGGCAGCATGGGCAAGAATATCTGACAATCTGACGTACACAGGTATCACACAAAAAAAGGAGACTACCATGAACGCGAAACAGACTTTGACAACACTATGCAGCGCCGTTGCCCTCAGCCTCGCAACCAGCACCGGTGCCCTTGCCTCATCGGGCGCAACTAACAAGGTATTCATAAGCGGCCCCCTGATCCTTCTCTTTCTCGGCATTTGCGCCTTGGTGGTGGTTATCCAGTGCATACCGGCGATCATAATGCTTTACGGCTTGATCAAAGGCGCAGTGAGTGAAAAGGAAGATGCAGCCGCGAACGACAGGTACAACTAACAGAGATTGCGGCGATAAAACAAGGGGTGGCGGGGAGCTACCATGAAAAGGTGGAGTTATTGCTTCACCCACCCCCCGCCCCTTTCCCATAACGGGAGAATTTTTTTCAGGTCGCATCTTGAGATTTGAAGATTACCGGATACAATTAAAATAAACGTATGGGAGACTTGTCATGAATCTATCATCAGTAGGCGAAGTCAGGGAAGTTTTCACGCTGGTAGATTATTACTCGTACATTAAAAGCATGGAATACCTGATCTGCATAGCCTTCTTCGTCGGCTTTCCCATTTTTTACCGCTACATAAACAAAAGGGAAGAAAATACTACCCGCGATACCGGCCAGTAGGCCATGTTTATCTCTCTGTTCCCTTCAGCACATACATCACAGCCGCCCGGCATACGTCTGGCGTCTGCTGATGTATGTGTACACGACAGTGTAGAGTCCACTCGGCATGTAAAGGAGAATGCATTATGCAAACAAAAGGGTTCTGGCCCGCCGGTGTAATGGTGATTTTATTGCTGGCTGCAGTGCCGGGCATTAGTCGGGGGATAACCGTTCCTGATACGGTTACCTTGAACAGTCAAAGCAAACTGTATAAGCCATTCGATTTCAACCATGCCAAGCATATCCAGATTATGAGGGAATGCTCTTATTGCCACCATCATACTACCGGAACACTGGTGCAGGACCCCAACTGCATCAGGTGTCATCGTAACAGCAGCAAAACGAAGATAGTATCGTGCCGGGGATGCCACCTGGCTGATCCTTTCTCGGCAGCCGCAATCAAGGAAAACAATCCGAAAAACTATCACAATGACACGCCAAGCCTCAAGGCGGCAATGCACCGGAACTGCATCGACTGCCACGAGAAAATGAAGGGGCCGAGCGGCTGCCAGGACTGTCACCAACGGACTAAAGAAGGAGATGCCTTCTATAACTCCGGTGAATTTGTTCCCAGAAACAAACCAGCCAAGGGTGGACACAGTGGCCATTGACAGTCGGCGAATTCGGAAAAAAGTACATTCGAACCGGAGGAGAATATCATGAAACGCAGAGATTTTCTGAAAGGCTGCCTGATAAGTGGTGCCGCTGCCTCTCTTGGTCCGCCATCCAAGAGCTGGGCGGTAGGTTCGTTTGAAGGGTACCCTGATGCGATGGGGGTTCTGGTGGACACGACCCGCTGTATCGGCTGCCGGAGTTGCGAAGCGGCCTGCAATAAGGAGCAGAATCTTCCCGAACCGCAACTCCCGTTTGACGATACCTCGGTTTTTGAAGAAAAGCGCCGAACTACCGAAAATGCGTATACCGTTGTTAACCGCTATGAGACAAAAGACGGTCAAAAACCTTCCTATCGCAAAATGCAGTGCAACCACTGCAACGAACCTGCCTGTTTAACCTCGTGTTTCGTCAATGCCTATACAAAAACCAAAGAAGGCGCAGTCATTTACAACGGTAAGGTTTGCGTGGGTTGCCGCACCTGCATGGTCGCTTGTCCCTTCAATATCCCTGCGTACAGTTATTCCAGCGCCTTTGGTCCGGTCATTAAAAAGTGCGTTTTATGCTATCACACGCGCCTGAAATTTGGCAGGCCGCCGGCATGTGTAGAGATATGCCCCCGGGAAGCGCTTACATTCGGCCTTCGCAAAGATCTGATCAAGATAGGTCACGAACGGATCAGGGCAACACCTGATCGATATTTCGATCATATCTATGGCGAAAACGAGTTGGGCGGTACCAGCTGGCTCTACCTCTCAAGAGTTCCGGCCGAACAGATCGGCTTGGACGAAACCGTTGGCAACGAGCCGATTATCTCAAACGTCAAGGAATTTCTCGGTATGGTGCCGATGGTGCTCACAATCTGGCCGGCTCTGTTTACCGGGTTTCACCTCCTCGCCACCCGTAACAAAGAGCACGGTGATGACCACCATAACCATTCTGAGCAGGAGGATGGAAAAAAATGAAAAAACTGATTGCACACGGTGCAATAACCGTCGACTCTCTCGAGAAGTCTCCCGGTCGCAGATGGACCATCATGGAGAAACTGTTTCTCGGTCTCTCTTTTCAGCAATACATTACACAGGCCCTTCGTAACCCCCTCAACTGGATTTTTGCACTTATTTTTGCAGTCGGCATTCCAATCATCCTTGGCCGTTTCTTTTTCGGGCTCTCCTGGGTCACGCATAGCTCCAACGACTACCCCTGGGGGTTGTTTCTTGGTTTCGGTCTCTTCGGCATGGTCCCGCTCTCTTCGTCCGGTTTTCTGCTTGGTACAGCGTGCGAAATTTTTGGGCGTCACGATCTGGAACCGATGGAGCGGCTGGGGCTCCTGAACGGTCTTTTGGGATATTTCTTCGCCGTCGTTTTTCTGATGATTGACCTTGGACAGCCATGGCGTTTGCCCTATCCGATGGTGGTAGCATTTGGACCGGCAGCGGTGCTTTTTCTGGTGGCCTGGCACGTCTCCACCTACCTTTCCGTGCAGATCGCCGAGGTTTCAAAAAGCTTTTTCGAATGGATCGGTTTTCCGATCGGCATACGAGCCATAAGGAAAATCACCCTTGGCCTCACCGTATCCGGCATCATCCTCTCCACCCTGCACCAGGGAGCCCTCGGGGCGCTCTTCACCTATGCCCCCGGCAAAGTCCATCCTCTCTGGTACTCGTCATCGTTCCAGTGGATACACTTTTTTGTCTCGTCCATCCCCGGTGGGCTCTGCATGGTGATCGCAGTCAGTACCATTGCCGGCAAGACCATGTCATGGCGCTTTGACAAACGTTTCAAAGACAGCCTGGATCGTATAACGATCTCACTGGCCAAAGGCGCCAGTATGGGCCTTGCGACCTACCTCACCATCAAGCTCATGAGTATTGCCCATGACAACAAATGGGCCTATTTTGCAACCGGTTGGGGAAAGTGGTATCTGGTTGAGATCTGCATTGGTGTAATCCTGCCGATGGCGCTGTTTGCATACGCAATACGCCACAAAAAGATGGCAATCATACGTTTCAGTGCTTTTCTCGTAGTAGTCGGAATAATTTTAAACAGGCTCAACACCTCCATGTTCACGTTCAACTGGAAGCTGTCCTACAGGGAGATTCCGCACTGGCGAGAAATCGTCATCTGCGTAACCGTGTACGCCATTTATATCGTAGTCTATCGCTTTATTCTCTACAGGCTTCCTATTTTCTACCAGTGGAGAACAGAGGAAGAACCCGCTCTTGCCTACGCCGCCGAAACGTGTGAAGAGCCTGCACTTGCATACGCCACCGGAACTGAATCAACGGCGCTTAGAAACACCGATGCCGTAGCACCCTGATTTCTAACGCAGCCCCATTTGACATGAGGGGTTCAGCCTCCCATGCTGCTATGCACCTAAAGACACAAGACAGGAGATAACCATGAAACTGCGCCGGATAGTCCTCACAGCTGCGATTATGTGCTGTACCATCCCCGCGGTGGCGCTCGATATCAATGACAAAACTTTTACCACTGAAAATGCCGGTAAGGTTGTGTTCAGTCACGCTACTCATCTAAAGAAGAAAAACGCCAGGTCCCCGAACATAAGCTGCAAGGCATGTCATAACGATGCCATGAAAAAGGGGGTCCATTACACCATGGCACAGATGGAGCATGGCAAATCATGCGGCCAGTGCCACAACGGCACAAAGGCCTTTGCACTGGCTAAATGCACTGTCTGCCACAAGGTCAGGAACATTACCTTCAAGGTGAAGGAAACCGGGCCGGTGCTGTTTAAACATACTGCTCATATGCAGAAAAAGGGTGACTGCAGCGCATGCCACAACACACTTTTCAAAACAGGCTCAAACCCGCGTGTAAGCATGGCCGATATGGAAAAAGGGAAGTCGTGTGGCGCCTGCCACAACGGGAAAAAGGCTTTCACCTTGTCGGACTGTTCCAGGTGCCACCCGACTAAGGAAATCACCTTTATTGAAAAGGATACAGGCAACGTTACCTTCAGTCATAAAAATCACACCAGCCTTTACAGGTGTGGGGAATGTCACACTCTGATTTTCACCACCGACAGGAGCAAGACCAAGGTCAGCATGAAGGAGATGGAAGCAGGGAAATCATGCGGCTCTTGCCATGATGGCAAGACAGCTTTCAGTGTTGCCACCGACAAAGACTGCGATAAATGCCATAAAATGTAATTGCACTCCTGTTCTGTGAATTTGGTATCAGGATTTGTGGAGGGAAGATATGTTTGCCACACTCGCGGGAAAAGCCCTGGTTCCGGTTGGTCTTGCCGTTACCGGATTTATGGCGGTCTGCTGTCTGATTCTGTACTCTGTTATCCGTGATGATCTCCACCGCAGCGAGATTGTTCATGCCACAAACCTTGCCGATATCATCCTTAAATCCACCCGCTATGCAATGCACAAGTCCGACCGGGAAACGCTGGCTACAATCATACTGAACGTGGGTGAGCAGAAAGGGGTCAGCCATGTCAGGATATTTAACAAGAAAGGTATTGTGTCCTTTTCTGCCAAGTCGGGTGAGATAAACAGTCAGGTGGACAAGAATGCAGAAGGGTGCATCGTCTGTCACAAACTACCCGTACCCGTCACCAATCTGGGGACTATGCAGCAGGCCCGTACCTTCAAAAATCCGGACGGCATGGATGTAATGGCAATTACTGCACCCGTCTATAATGAACCGGACTGTTCAGCCGCGGCATGCCATATCCATCCTCCCGGCCAGAAGGTTCTGGGGACATTGGACATAGGGCTGTCACGGGCGGAACTTGACAGATCGCTTGGAATGCTTCGTATCGAGATGATCATCTTTACAGTGATGAGCCTCATCCTGACCATAGGCGGGGTTACCGCCTTGTTGAGGAAAAATCTTTTTCTCCCGGTCCAGAGACTGAGGAATTATGCGGAATTTTCAGAAAAAAAGAACGATACCCCGCCGCCACGCGTTGGATCATGATCTTGACAAACTAACCGCACGCTACTACAAGGTAACCCTGACAAACATGGCAGCTGAATTAACGAAGTGGTTTTCTGCCGGTCCCAAAAACGGGACAAGAACGTTCGGAATCCTTTCCTGCAAAAACAGTATCTGCAATACCAGGCAATGACTTCAATAAAGGAAATTAGTGTAAGGCTACCGGGGATTGCATGACAGACATGCGTGAACATCAACTGCCGGCTGATATCAATGAAACCCGGGATAGCGCTGAGGTGCTCCGCCAAGGAATAATAAGGGAGATAAACCGTTTGAACCGCTTTTCCACCCGCGGTATTCTGGCCCTTTCGCTGTTTATTGTAGTCAGTGTTCTTGCCTGGCGCGGATTTCCCTTTCTTCCCGCTCCTGATGCAGTCACCGCTTTGCTGGGCAAAGCTCCGTCGGCCCGTATTATCAGCATCGTACTCCTGCTCTATACTTTTTCCGCAATAATCCTGAGTCTTTCCCGTATGGCCGCAGCCGTCGAACATCGGAGCAGTTTCAGCCATGTAGGTTTTCTGACGGCCTTTTTTCTCTTTTATTATTTTGGTAAATCCCTTGAAGAAAACTACTGGGCGGTGTTCGGTTCCGGTATAACAATTCTGGGTGTTGAAAGCTACCGTATCTGGACCTTTTGCGCCGAAGAAATTTCCAGGAAAAAGGAAGCTATCGAGTTTGTGACCAGAACCGGCAGACCTCCTCCTCAGGAGTGAAGCGTTATGATGTTTAACAGCCCTGATTAGAACGGATCTCCCGCTAATCAGGTTATTTCAAGAGCCGGTTACCGGCACATTCGCATTATCAAGAGCCGTTTTTTGGGGTCCGGAGTGTCTTCCCGTATCGATAAACCGCCTTTTTTGCATTGACAATCCCGAGTCCCGCGACTATAAATTCAGGCTACATATTCCTCGTTAGAATGAGGCGTTTGCACAAACAGATGCTACTACCCAGAAACGTCGAAAGACGCCAATGTGGTTACCAGGTTTTGCCGGATTAAGGCTTAACCCAATGTAGCTGGAACCCGATCCTACGTTGTGCACTGCCGAAAGCCGACCAGGGGGGAAATGGTTTGGTTGCATCTTTGTAAAGGCCCTTTTCTTCCCGAATGGGTCTTTTTTAATTTGTGCTAAGGTTTGAATTATGGCGATTGAAATAAACGAAATCTACCTCAGTTCGGTCATCGATCGCTCGGTGATCAACAGCAACGGCGATCAGATCGGAATTCTGCGTGATCTGATCATGGTTCCGGGTGAAGTGTTCCCGGAGGTGTCCCACATCGTGATCAAAGCGCGCAAGGGGATGAAAACCCTCCCCTGGAGCGAGGTTACGCTCTTTACACACGTTGTGATTTCAACCGGCAGCATCAAACCACGTCGTCTTATCACGTATCTGCCCGAAGAGGGAGATATCCTCGTCAAGCGCGACCTGCTGGACAAACAGATCGTTGATGTCAACGGCGCTAAAGTCGTTCGGGTTAACGACATAAAGCTCGGCATGCTGGATCAGAAGCTGTGCATATTCTCGGTAGATATCGGTTTTCGCGGGCTTCTCAGACGCCTTGGTTATGAGCGTTTCGGAGAGCGTTTTGCCCAGGCGATCAAGCGTGACATCCCGCACAGCGAGATCAGCTGGGAATATGTCCAGCCGCTGGAAGCAAATTCATCAAAACTGGCGCTCAATATTGCCCGCAATCAGATGAACGAGATGCACCCGGCCGATCTCGCCGATATCATTGAAAACATCCCGATCCAGAACATCCGCACGGTGCTGAATACCATCGATGCCGAGACTACCGGCGACACCATTTACGAGCTTGAAGCGGACATGCGTAATGTGGTTATCAGTCAGCTGAATGACGAGCAGGTAACCGATATTCTGGAAGAGATGGAGCCGGATGAGGCTGCCGACGTACTCTCCGACCTTCCTGAAGGCAAGGCCCAGGAACTGCTGGATATGATGGACCAGGAGGATGCCGAAGACATCCAGGAACTGCTGGAACATGAGGAGGATTCTGCCGGCGGCTTGATGACACCCGATTACTTCCGGCTTTCCTCGCATATCACGGTTGGTCAGGCATTGGAACTCCTGAAAGGGTGCGCAAACGATGTTGAGACGATCTATTACGGCTATGTAGTCGATGCCGATGACCGGCTGGAAGGGATAATCTCCCTCAAGCAGCTGCTGATGAATCCTCCCGAAACTCATATCACCGACGTCATGGAAGAGAACATCAAGTTCGTTCACGTTGATGCCGAACCGGAAGACATCCTCGAAACGCTGGCAAAATACGACCTGATCGCCGTCCCGGTTCTGGACTCGGACGATCTCATGGCCGGCATAGTCACCGTGGATGATGTTCTGGCCCACTATCTGCCGCAAATAATCAAGATCAAACGGCGCTAGCAGCGCGGGTATCAGTTATGTTCAACAGTATTTCACAATTCAGATTTCTGAAACCGCTCAAGAGCTTCAGTCCCCGGAATGTCATGATCTTCCTGGCCATCCTCGGGCCGGGCATCATTACAGCCAATGTGGATAACGACGCCGGCGGCATAACCACCTATTCGCTGGCAGCGGCCAACTACGGCTACTCCATCCTCTGGATGATGATACCCACCACGATCGCGCTGGTCGTGATCCAGGAGATGTGCGCCCGCATGGGGGCCGTCACCGGTAAAGGGTTGTCGGACCTGATCCGCGAATCCTTCGGCGTCAAGGTGACCTTTTACGTCATGATCGCCCTGCTGCTGACCAATATGGGCAATTCCATCTCCGAGTTCGCCGGTATCGCCGCCAGCCTTGAGATCTTCGGGATCAGCAAATATATTTCTGTACCGATCTGCGCAGTTCTGGTCTGGCTGCTGATCGTCAAGGGATCGTACAAGGTCGTGGAAAAGGTGTTCCTGGTAGCGTGCCTGGTCTATATCGCCTACCCGATCGCCGCCTTCATGGCCGGACCGGACTGGACTATCGTCATGAAAGCAACCGTCACCCCCACATTCAAAACCGACAGCGCCTACCTGATGACCATGATCGGTATTGTCGGCACGACCATCGCCCCCTGGATGCAGTTCTATCAGCAGGCGGCAGTGGTTGAAAAGGGGATCACCGCCGATCAGTACAATTTTTCACGGGTAGATGTCATCTTCGGATGCATCATGGCCATCGTGGTGGCTTTCTTCATGATGGTAGCCTGTGCCTCGACCATCCACCTGCACGGGCTGAAGATCGAGACCGCCGCCGATGCGGCACTGGCACTGAAACCGCTTGTCGGCCAATACGCCTCGACACTGTTCGCGTTCGGGCTTTTCAACGCCTCTCTCTTTGCCGCCTGTATCCTGCCGCTTTCCACGGCCTACTACATTTGCGAAGGGATGGGGTGGGAATCGGGGGTCAATAAGGACTTCGAGCAGGCGCCGCAGTTCTTCTGGCTGTTCACGATCATTATCGTTATCAGCGCCGGCCTGATCCTGATTCCGAATGCACCGCTTATGTCGATCATGTTCATCTCGCAGGTTGTCAATGGGGCTGTTCTGCCGTTTGTGCTGATGTTCATGATCAAATTGATCAATGACAAAAACCTGATGGGAACCTATGTCAACGGCCCGGTCTTCAACGTCATCGCCTGGCTGACCATTGTGATAATGATCCTTCTGACCGTAATTATGACAATCGATATAGCGTTTCCGGGATTGACCAAGCGGCTTATTGCATTTTGAATCCGGGTTACTATCACGAAAAGAGGCCCGCCGGGATATCCGGCGGGCCTCTTTTCGTGTGACGGCAAAAACTCCTACTTTTTTATTTCCACGATGAGTCCGGCTTTACGAATCGTTTCAGTCAGATCGGTGTAACTCTTGTATTTTTGATCATAGGTTGTCCGGCTGTCATCGTAATCTTTTTTCAACACCTCAAATTGATCCCTTGTGATTCCTTTCGAATCGTAGATCTGCTTCCTCAACTGCTCCATGTGCTGCTCGATACCACCCAGCTCCGTTTCCAGGGCATCCAGCTCCTTGCGCCAGGCATCACGGCTCTTGCCGCCATACAGCTCCTCCTTTTCAATCCCCGGAACGGCCGCAGACTTCGCATCCGTTTTTTCTGTTTTCCGGAGGGTATTCACGGGGACAGGGGACAGCTGCGGCGTCACATCCTGCTGCAGATCCTCGCGCCGTTTCACTTTCTTTTGATACTTCTTCGGAACTCTGGAATAATCTTCGGTGAAGTTGTACGTGCCGTTGTCGTCAACCCACGAATAGGTCTCGGCATGGAGCTGCGTCGCCAGCAGCAGGACAAACCCCAGACAGATAATTGATTTCATAGAGTTCTTCATCTCCTAACCCGGAGGCCAGGCAAAGTTTCGCCCCGCCAGCAGATGGAAGTGGATGTGGAAAACCGACTGCCCCGCTCCCGCCCCGTTGTTCTGCACGACCCGGAAACCGGATTCGGCATATCCCTTCTCGCGGGCGATTTCGCCCCCCTTCCTGAAGGCATAGCCGACCAGAGCGTCTTCCCCGGCGGTCATATCGAGGCAGTTGACAAAATGCGTTTTCGGCAGCAGCAGCAGGTGCAGCGGCGCCTGTGGATTTAAATCTTCGATCACGAGCAGCTGTTCGTCCTCGAACACCTTGTTTGACGGTATCTCGCCGCGAATGATTTTACAGAAAATGCAGTTTTCCACTCTACCCCCCTTTTCCGGCAATTGCAGCAGTATCAGAAATTCCCGGTTGCCGTCCGCCCCGGTGATCGGTGATTCGCACAGTCCTGCGACCGTCAACCCGAGGTCTGACGCGGACTGGCGGACATCTTCGATGACTTTTTCATGGGCGGCGGGGTCGCGTACGATCCCCCCCTTCCCTACTTCACCCTTGCCGACCTCGAACTGCGGCTTGATCAGGGCGATGATCCGGCCACCCGGTTGTAAAAGTCCAACCGTAGCGGGAAGCACCTTGGCGAGCGAGATGAACGAGGCGTCAACCACCGCCAGGGTCGGTTCACCATCGAGCCGATCCGGCGTAACCGTGCGGATATTTGTCCTCTCCATGCTGACGACACGCGGATCCTGCTGCAGCTTCCAGGCCAGCTGGCCATAGCCGACATCAACGGCAAAGACCTTGACCGCTCCCGCCTGCAGCAGACAATCGGTGAAACCGCCGGTGGAGGAGCCGACGTCGACAGCGACCAGTCCCGCCACATCGATGCCGAACTGGTCCAGCGCCTTGCGCAGTTTGAGCCCGCCACGACCGACGTAGGGGAGATTCTCCCCCTTGAGACGAATGTCCGCATCTATTGCCACCTGCTGACCGGCCTTGTCAACCGTGTGGTCGCCCACCACCACCTGACCGGCCATGATCAGAGCCTGCGCCTTCTCAATCGAGGGAGCCAGATCGCGTTCTAAAACCAGTTTGTCGAGGCGTCGTTTTGTCATAGTGGGTTAAAGCAGTTGAACGGGGAGCCGCAATTCCAGCGGATCCCCGTATTATTTCAAAGGGCACCCATATATTGGCAGCGCCCCTCATAATCCTTATGATCGTACATGAAATTCATTGGACTATGGACAATTCCCCAATCGCTTGGCCTTGACATTCATATTCATGGTCTGACCATGGGACTGCATCTTCATAACCGAATCGTAGGAATCTTTCTTGTAAACCGTCTCGCCGCTGAAGTCACCAGCCTTTTGACCGGTACATTTCATCTTCCAGGTGACTTTATTGCCGGACTGTTTCAGGTCGGTAACTGTACAGTCTTTATCCGTAGAGATGGTTTTTTTCTGATCCTTGACATCTTCCTTGGTGTAGCAGTGATTAATCTTGGTCGGTGCCATTTTCATCGGCATACCGGGCATTTCCATGGTGGTGACCAGTTCCCAGTACCCTTCTCGCATCGTGTCGGCAGCAAAACTGGCAGCAGGGAGGATCAAGGCGAACAGAAGGGTAATGACAGTTCTTTTCATGGCGGATCTCCTTTATGTATCTCTTTTGGAATGACCAACATGGCATGTTACTCTGTGTTACGCTCAACACCAATAAACAAATCGGACAAACTCAAATTGGACAAGCCGGAAACAAAAAAAGTCCCGGCGAATCCGGCGGGACTTTTTTTGACAACTCAATTACTCTCCAACCAACTGGCTCTTCGTAAAGAGCGCCCTCAGCCAGTACCCTTCCGCCTCGATATTCTCGCGCCCGCCCTCTTCTCGATCGACCAGCGTCACGATGCCGAGTACCTTCAGCCCCTCTTCCTCTGCCCGGCGCACCGCCTTCATCGAGGAGCCGCCGGTGGTGACGACATCTTCCACGATGATAACCCTGGTTCCGGGGGGGAGATTCTTGCGGCCTTCCAGCCATTGGCCGGTGCCGTGCCCTTTCGGCTCCTTGCGGATGATGAAGGCGTGCATGCTCTTGCCGGCCAGATGGGCGGCAATCGACGTCGCCGTGGCGATCGGGTCTGCCCCCAGCGTAATGCCGCCAACCGCCTGGACACCTTCAACGTCCTTGATGGCTTCATAGAACAGCTTGCCGACCAGAAAGCCCCCTTCAGCGTGCAGCGTGGTCTGCTTGCCATCGAAGTAAAAATCGCTCTGGCGGCCCGAAGCCAGAGTCACCAGGCGCTTTTCGTATGACAATTCCAGGATGATCTTCTTCAGTTGTTCGCGATCACTCATGTTTCGTATGCTCCTCTTCGAATAATCCCAGCTGCGGAACATCCACAGGTTTGGGGAATGCAACCGGGTAATCCCCGGCAAAACAGGCTTTGCAATAATGGGTGTCGCCATGTCCGATCGAAGATACCAGCCCTTCTTCGGACAGGTACCCCAGGGTATCGGCGGTGACATAGCGGCAGATTTCATCGATCGTATGCGATGACGAAATCAGCTCCTTGCGGTTCGGTGTATCGATGCCGTAGTAGCATGGATAGCTTGTCGGCGGGGATGAAATCCGCAGGTGCACCTCCAGTGCCCCGGCGTTGCGCACCATCTTGACAATCTTGCGCGAGGTGGTGCCGCGTACGATCGAGTCATCAATCACGACTACCCGCTTCCCTTTGAGCAGTTCACGTACCGGATTGAGCTTGATCTTGACCCCGAAATGGCGGATTGATTGGGCCGGCTCGATAAACGTCCGACCGACGTAGTGGTTTCGGATCAATCCCAGTTCGAACGGTATGCCGGATTCCTCGGCATACCCCATCGCGGCCGGCACGCCGGAGTCCGGCACTGCGATAACGACATCGGCATCCACCGGATACTCCCGCGCCAGCTGACGCCCAAGCTCTTTGCGGGCCAGATAGACATTCCTGCCGAAGATGTACGAATCGGGGCGGGCAAAATAGACAAACTCGAATATGCAGGGGGTCGGTTCGATCTTCTTGAACGGGAAAAGCGACTTGATGCCGCCGTCTTTGTTACAGACAACCATTTCACCCGGTTCGATCTCACGGACGAAATCAGCTTCGATCAGATCCAGGGCGCAGCTTTCAGATGCGACAACCCAGGCGTTACCCAGTTTGCCGAGGCATAGCGGGCGGAAGCCGTTCGGATCGCGCACCGCAATCATGCGGGTTTCGGTCAGAAAGACCAGGCAGTAGGCGCCCTGGATACGCTTCAGAGCATCCGTAATTCGATCAACAAGCGAGTTTGTCTTGGACGCGGCGATAAGATGGATGATTATTTCAGTATCCATCGTCGTCTGGAAGATCGAGCCGTAGGCTTCCAGCTCAGCCTTCAGCAGCTGCGCATTGACCAGGTTGCCGTTATGGGCGACCGCAATCGAACCACGGGAATAATCAACCATGATCGGCTGAACGTTCTTTTCCACCGAGGCTCCAGCGGTCGAATAGCGAACATGCCCGATGGCCGATTTACCCGGCAGTTTTTTGAATACGTCCGGATTGCTGAATACATCCGCAACCAGCCCCATCCGCTTGTGGGCGTGCAGGGAATCGCCGTCCGAGGAGACGATGCCGCAGCTTTCCTGACCGCGATGCTGCAGGGCATAGAGACCGAGATACGTCAGGTTTGATGCCTCAGAGTGATTGTAAATACCAAAAACGCCGCATTCTTCTTGGGGACGGGATAGCTTCATTTATTACTCCTTAAACTTAGAAGCACAATCTACCACGGAGTTCGGAGGAAATCATAAAGTGTCTCCGTGGTGGGTTTTAAATCAGGTTCTTTATAACATATTCGGCGGCATTTTTATACAGGATCAGCCCGTCACCCTCTTCCGGTAACTCCTCACGAGTCCAGCGAGGGTGCTGGGTGTAATGGACAAACGCCTCCGGATGCGGCATGAGCCCCATCAGGCGGCCGGTCGGGTCACAGAGGGATGCAACGGCACCCGTAGAGCCGTTCGGGTTCGCGGGGAACGCCATCGTTGCTTCGGCGTAATCAGCACCGCTGTAGCGTAACACGGCCAGATGCCCGTCTTCGATCCGTGCCAGCGTCGCATCGGAGTCGCAGAGGAACTTCCCTTCGCCGTGGCGCACCGGGAGGTAGATCCCTTTGTCGATTCCGCGGGTGAAGATGCTGGGGGAGAGCGGATCAACCTTCAGGTATGTCCAGCGATCCTGAAAGCGTCCGCAATCGTTATGAGTCAGCGTGACGGTCTGGTTCAGATACTCGCCGCCTAATCCCGGCAACATCCCCA
>VFJM01000116.1 GCA_009886055.1 Geobacter sp.
GGCTGCGCTTCAGGAGGAGTACGTCGCCACCTTCGACTTCAATCCTGCCACCGCCCCCTATCTGGGACACCACCTCTTTGGCGACAACCAGAAGAAGGGCGGCTACATGATCATGCTGAAACAGCAGTTCGAGCAGAGCGGATACACCCCAACAGGGGTCGAACTCCCCGATCACCTTTCCGTCGTGCTCGGCTTTCTGGCCCATCTGGCGCGGCAGGAGGGAAACGTGACACGTCAAGCGTTCATCGCCGAATGCGTGCTGCCGGGGGTGGAGCGGCTCCATACCGCCTTTTCCGCCCGGCAGGACTCCCACTGGAAAGTGCTGGTTGAAACAGCCCGAATGCTCTGCGCTGAAGATTGTAAGGAGGTGCAACCATGCTGAACAGCTTCATCTTTGTCGTAATGCCCTACGCCGCACTTGCGCTGCTGATCTTTGTAACCCCCTACCGTTACTGCACCAACCGCCTGACCTGGTCGGCCTACTCCACGCAATTCCTGGAGCAAAAGAGCCTCTTCTGGGGGATCAATCCGTGGCATTACGGCATCCTTCCGGTGCTGGCGGCCCACTTCCTCGGCGTTGTCATTCCCGGACCGATGAAGGCGCTCCTCGGAAACCAGCGCACCCTGATCGTCGTCGAAAGCATCGGGCTGGCGCTCGGGCTCTTCGCCGTTTTCGGCTGCCTGATGCTGCTGCTGCGACGCGCCAACACGCCGCTCCTGAAGCGGGTGACATTTGCCGCGGACTGGGTCCTGCTCTACCTGCTGGCAGCCCAGGCCCTCTCCGGCGTCTACATCGCGACCTATATGCGCTGGGGGTCACAGTGGTACCTGCACACGGCGGTCCCGTATCTCTGGTCACTGCTGAGTTTTAATCCGCAAATTGAGTACATGACTGATTTCCCGCTGGTCTTCAAGCTGCACGCGGCAGGTGCCTTCCTGATCGTGGCGCTGCTGCCGTTCACCAAACTGGTGCATCTGCTCTATGTTCCGGTCCGCTTCCTGATGGACCCGCCGATACTGTATCGCTGGCGGTCGAAATAACGGCTTTGATGCAATTAACCCCGAAAACATATGTACCGCAGAGGACGCAGAGTAACGCAGAGGAAAATCAAGGATTTTATAAAATAGACATCTCAACTTAACGGCTTGATGCTTGCTGGTAGTAATATCTATGTGGCTTTTGATCTCCTCTGCGTACTCTGCGATAAAATTGTAGTTTTTTAGGCTTGCCCATGTGCTGGAAAGGACTTGTCAATGCTGGAAGTCGCAACCGCAAAATCACATAAAATCCTCTTTCTGAACACCCTCGCCTTCACGGTCTGCTTTGGCGCCTGGATGTTCAACGGCGTGCTGGTGACGTTTCTGGTCGACAACCAGGTATTCAACTGGGGACCGGTGAAGATCGGCTGGCTGCTGGGGATTCCGGTTCTGACCGGCTCGCTGTTCCGCCTCCCCGCCGGCATGCTGACCGACAAATTCGGCGGTAAACCGGTTTTCGGCGCACTGCTTTTCATCTGCGCCATCCCGATGTACCTGCTGTCGAAGGCCGACAGCTTCGCCTCGTTTGCCCTCTGCAGCTTCGGTTTCGGTCTGGCCGGTGTCAGCTTCTCCATCGGCATCGCCTTCTCTTCGGTCTGGTATCCCCGCGAACGGCAGGGGACGGCGCTGGGAATCTTCGGCGCCGGAAACGCCGGGGCGGCACTCACCACGCTGTTTGCCCCGACCATGCTGAACAGGCTGACCAACAACGGCGCCAATATCGAGGGGTGGCGGCAGCTCCCGGTCTATTACGCCCTGATCCTGGCTGCAATGGGTGTGATCTTCCTGCTCTTCAGCGAGAACAGAAAGCCGACCAGTTCCGGCAAGTCCTTCACGCAGATGCTGACACCATTGAAACATGCCCGTGTCTGGCGTTTCGGCCTGTATTACTTTCTGGTGTTCGGCTGTTTTGTGGCTTTTTCCCAGTGGCTCGTCCCCTATTTCGTCAACGTCTATTACCTCCCTCTGGTCACCGCCGGCCTGTTCGCCTCCATGTTCAGCCTCCCATCGGGGGTAATCCGCGCCCTGGGAGGGTGGCTGTCCGACAAATTCGGCGGTCGCCAGATCATGTACTGGGTGCTGGGCGCTTCGACGCTGATAAGCCTGATGATGATTATTCCGAAGATGGAGATTTATTCCCCCGGCCGCGGGGTCATGGCCAAGCGGAGCGGAGTAGTGAAAGAAGTGACGCCGAAGGCCGTTGTGGTTGGCGAAGAGTCATACCCGCTGAAGGCGAAACCGGACGTCATTGAGAATTTTGATGACCGGATGCTGGTTCTTCCCGGCAAGCAGACCTGGCAGGAACCGGTGATCGCTGTCGGACAGTCGGTAAAGAAGAAAGAACTGCTCGCCAAGGGGGTGACGCGGATCTTCTTCCAGGCCAACGTCTGGATATTTGCAGCTCTGGTCCTTGTTCTCGGAAGCATCTGGGGGATCGGCAAGGCGGCGGTTTACAAACTTATCCCGGACTACTTTCCGGAGGAGGTCGGCGTTGTCGGCGGAATGGTGGGAGTCATCGGGGGCTTGGGCGGTTTTGTCTGTCCGATCATTTTTGGCTATCTGCTGGAAGGGACCGGACTCTGGAGCAGTTGCTGGATGTTCATGTTTGCCCTGTCACTGGTCTGTCTCGTGTCATTACATTATGTGGTGAAAAGGATGATGCTGGAGAAGCACCCGAAGGATATGCGCAAGATCGAAGGAACGGCAGCGAACGTACCGCTATAATGCTTGTACTATCAAGGAGACAACGATGTCATCTCGCGTAATAACAGAGTGGAACCCGGAGGATAAGGAATTCTGGGAGAAGAAAGGAAAGGGAATCGCCAACCGCAACCTCTGGATATCGATTCCGGCGCTGTTTCTGGCCTTCTCGGTCTGGATGGTCTGGAGCGTTGTTGTGGTCAACCTTCCCACCATCGGTTTCAAATTTGATCCCAACAAGCTGTTCTGGCTGGCGGCGCTGCCCGGACTGACGGGTGCTACCCTGCGGATTTTCTATTCCTTCATGGTCCCGATATTTGGTGGCCGGAAATGGACCACAATCAGCACGGCGTCGCTCCTGATCCCGGCAATCGGCATAGGCTTTGCCGTACGCGACCCGAACACCAGCTATACCACCATGCTGATTCTGGCGCTGCTGTGCGGTTTCGGGGGCGGCAACTTCGCGTCGAGCATGGCAAATATCAGTTTTTTCTTCCCCAAGGCCCAGAAAGGAACTGCACTGGGGTTGAACGCCGGCCTGGGGAACCTGGGAGTCAGCGCCATGCAGTTCCTCGTGCCGCTGGTGATAACCACCGGCATGTTCAGCGCACTGTGCGGTGACCCGCAGATATGCGTAGTCAAGGGGGTGACCAAATCCATCTGGCTGCAAAACGCCGGATTTGTCTGGGTGCCGCTGATTATCGTCTCCACAATTGCGGCATGGTTCGGGATGAACGACATCGCCAGCGCCAAGGCATCGTTCAAGGAACAATCGGTCATATTCAAACGCAGGCACAATTGGATCATGTGCTGGCTCTACCTCGGAACCTTCGGGTCGTTTATCGGTTACTCCGCAGGCCTGCCGCTCCTGATCAAGTCACAGTTCCCGGCAGAGAACCCCACGCAGTACGCTTTCCTCGGCCCCCTGGTGGGTGCCCTGGCCAGACCTCTGGGCGGTTGGCTGGCAGATAAGGTGGGCGGGGCGACGGTAACCTTCTGGAATTTTATCGTTATGGCTGCCGCGGTCTTCGGCGTGCTCTTCTTTCTGCCTCATGGAGGCGTGGGGGGTAACTTCTGGGGCTTTCTGGCCATGTTCATCCTTCTGTTCTTCACCACCGGTATCGGTAACGGCTCCACCTTCCGGATGATACCTGTCATCTTCCTTACCGAGCGGCAGCGTGATGCGCAGGGAAAGGGTGCGGAAGCCCAGGAGCAGGCTGTCAAGGATGCCAACAAGGAATCAGCAGCAGTGCTCGGATTCACCTCCGCCTTTGCCGCCTACGGGGCATTCTTCATCCCCAAGAGTTTCGGCACCTCGATTGCCGCCACCGGCGGCCCGGATACGGCTCTCTATGGTTTTATCATCTTTTACATAAGCTGCATCATCATGACCTGGTGGTACTATTCCCGTAAGAACGCCGAGATGCCCTGTTGATTTGCCGTAAAGGTGTCAATCTGACAAAAAAATAGATCAAGGAGATACTCTATGAATAACCTGTCGTTTGCCTGGCTGAGCGAGCAGATCGTAAGAGAAAACAGCGATGCGATCATGTTTGCCGATCGTGAAGGGGCCATCCGGCTCTGGAACAAGGGGGCCGAAGCGATGTTCGGTCATTCCGCTGCCGAAGCAGAGGGAAAGAGCCTCGACCTGATCATTCCCGAAAACCTGCGCGGCAGGCATTGGGAGGGGTACCACAAGGTCATGGCCAGCGGAGTGACCCGCTATGGCACAGAACTGCTCGCGGCTCCCGGCATCCGAAAGGATGGCTCCCGGCTTTCCCTGGAATTCAGCATGGTCATCGTGCGGGGTGAAGATGGCGCTGTTCTCGGCACCGGAGCGGTTATCAGGGATATTACGGCCCGCTGGCAGAAGGAAAAGGCCTTGAAGGAGCGCCTCAAGGCCTTGGAAGAGGCGGGGGCGCACTGAGCTGTCTGTACTAAACGGAGCAAGGGGGAAACCACTTGCTCCGTTTTTTTACCAACCCTGACAAACTTGATACGTGCGTTAACGAAGTTATTAGCTGCCAGAAAAGCGCAGAAAATAACTTCTCACGTACTAAAAGCAGTATGCCACCCAAATACATACGATTATTATTTTACACCACCAATTGCACATCCTGAAAACAGTGATAATCTTTCACTGCAAGGCTTAAATAGCGGCAGTCGGGGAGATGGTATGCCGGTTTCAGGAATTGTTGTACGCTGTCTTGATGGCTGCGCCGATGCCGTAGCTGGCCGGATTGCGGCCTTTGAAGGCATTGAATTACATGGAGTGCTGCCGGATGGCCTGATAGTTGCCGTTGTTGAGGCTGAAACGGTTGATGGCGAGGTGGCGCTGGTAACTGAACTTCAAGATATCGAGGGAGTTATTTCGGTGCAGATGGCTTATCATAATTTTGAGGATTTAGAAGCGGAGCGGCCATGAGTTGCTCCTTTTTTGTTACGACACCAGAAACAAGGAGGATGCGATGGGATTGACCAGACGGGATTTTATCAAGGCCAGTGCTGCTGCAGCGGCTTTTGCAGCAGTAGGAGTTCCAGTTGTGCGCCCAAAGGGCGCCCAGGCGGCTGAGGAGGGAATTACCTGGGGCAAGGCTCCCTGCCGATACTGCGGTGTCGGATGCTGTGTACTGGTGGGGGTCAAGGGAGGAAGAATTGTGGCCACCAAGGGTGACCCGGCCGGACCGGTCAACAAGGGGCTCAACTGTATCAAGGGGTATTTCCTCTCCAAGGCGCTCTACGGCAAGGACCGCCTGACCACACCGCTGATCCGCAAGGGCAACAAGATGGTCGAGGCGAGCTGGGACGAGGCTCTTGATCTGATTGCATCAAAGTACAAGGAGGCCATTGCGTCCCATGGACCCGATTCGGTTGCCATGTACGGCTCCGGCCAGTGGACCATCCACGAGGGATACACCGCCTCGAAGCTGATGAAGGGGGGGATCGGCACCAACAATCTGGAACCCAACGCCCGACTCTGCATGGCCTCGGCGGTTGTTGCCTTCATGAACACGTTTGGATCCGATGAACCGATGGGCTGCTATGACGACCTCGACCTGGGTGATACCTATATCCTCTGGGGAGCCAATATGGCCGAGGCCCATCCGGTGCTCTTCTCCCGCCTGATCGACAACAAGCTAAAACATCCAGGCGTCAAGCTGATCGACATCGCCACCCGCAGAACCCGTACGACCAAGATGGCGGACGAATATATCGCGATGCGCCCCCAAGGGGATCTGGCGGCTATCAACGCAATTATCCACGTCATCCTGCGAGACAGGCTCTATGACGAGGCGTTCATCAAGCAGCACGTCAACTTCAAACGGGGCAAGGAGAACGCTCCCTACGGCCTGAAGGACAAGGAGGTTTTCAACGAAACTCCGGCGGACATCAAGAATCTGACCTTTGACGAATACAAGGTAATGATGAAACAGTTCACTCCACAATGGGGCGAAAAAATCTCCGGTATTCCTGCCAAAAAGATCGAGGAGCTGGCCAGGATTTACAGTGACAAATCCCGCAAAATAAATTCTCTCTGGACCATGGGGGTCAACCAGCATTCCCGCGGGGTCTGGGTCAACAATCTTATCTACAATCTGCATCTGCTGACCGGCAAGATCTGCAAGCCGGGGGAAAATCCGCTCTCCCTGACCGGCCAGCCGTCAGCATGCGGCACCGCCCGTGAAGTCGGAACCTTTTCTCACCGCCTCCCCGCCGACATGGTGGTGATGAACGAGGCGCACCGGAAGAAGGCCGCCGGAATCTGGGGCATCGATCCCAATAAGATCTCATCCAAGGTGGGGCTCCATACCATGGAAATGTTCCGGGCCATAGACCGGAGTGAGCTCAAGTGCATCTGGATCCAGTGCACCAACCCGTTCCAGTCCCTGCCGAACGTCAGCCGTCTCCGCAAGGCAGCCGAAGCCCGCAAGGCCTTCATCGTAGTTTCCGACATTTATCCGACCAAATCGACTGAAGTAGCCGACGTGATCCTTCCCTCCGCAAGCTGGGTCGAGAAGGAAGGGGTGTTCGGCAATACAGAGCGGCGGACCCAGCAGTGGTTCAAGATGATCGAGCCTCCCGGTCAGGCCAGGGAAGATACCTGGCAGATGATCGAGTTTGCCAAACGGATGGGCTTGGGGCATCTCTTCCCCTACAGCGAAAAAGGGTTCTACAAGGAGATGTGGGAAGAGTACCGCAAGTTCACCATCGGGGTCGGCAAAGACCTGGCCCCCTACGAGGCCTACGCCAAGGTGCGGGGTCTGCGCTGGCCGGTCAAGCCGGACGGCAAGGAAACCCGCTGGCGCTATACAGAAGCGGATGACGCGAACGTGAAAAAAGGTGAGGGAATCAAGTTCTACAAGGCACCCGACAACAAGGCCAATGTCTGGTTCCGGCCGTACGAGCCGCCGGCAGAGTCACCGGACAAGGAGTACCCGTTCTGGTTCAGCACCGGCAGGGTGCTGGAGCATTGGCACACCGGCACCATGACCGGCCGGGTACCGGAATTGAGACGGGCAGTTTCGGGCGCCACCATCGAGATGCACCCCGAGGATGCCAAACGAATGGGAATCAAGAACCGCGACAAGGTGCGGGTTACGTCCCGTCGCGGCACCATCGTACTACCGGCGGAGATCAACGGTCGCGGCACCCCGGAGAAGGGGAACGTCTTTACCACCTTCTTTGACGAGACCAAGCTGGTCAACGAATTGTGTATAGATGCCTTTGATCCGCTCTCCAAGGAGCCGGATTTCAAGAAGTGCGCGGTTAAGGTGAAAAAGGCGTAAGAAGTTGCCATGGATTCTGAAACGACATGTTCCGGCATAACCCGGCGGCAGTTCCTGAAAGGGAGCGCCATTACCCCGCTTACCCTGATACTGGCCGGAACCGGCGTCGCCACAGTCTATCTGCGACATGCCGACGCTCAGGGTTTTACGCTTCGCCCGCCGGGAGCCATCGCTGAAAAACGCTTTCTGGCGGCCTGCGTCAGGTGCGGCAAGTGCGCTCAGGCATGCCCCTACCTGTCCATCAAGATGGCTGGTGGCGAAGCCGGGGTGGGAATCGGAACGCCTGTGATCGTCCCGCGCGAGATACCCTGTTATCTCTGTTCCGATTTACCCTGTGTCAAGGTCTGCCCGTCAGGGGCGCTGGATAAAAAACTGGAGGATATTGAAAAGATACGGATGGGAACTGCGGTGATCATTGACCGTGAAAGCTGCCTCTCCATCAGGGGGTTGCGCTGTGAGGTCTGCTACCGTCAATGCCCCCTGATCGACAAGGCGATCGTCATTGAACCACGGCACAACACCCGCACCGGCGAGCACACGATCATGGAGCCGGTAGTGCGCAAGGAAAAATGCGTCGGTTGTGGTATCTGCGAAAAGTCCTGCGTTCTGCCGAAACCTGTTATTGTAGTACAGAAGACGGTTGAAACCCAGAAGGATAGTTATGAGTTCTAAGTGGTGGATTCCCCGACGCACAGCACAGTTGACAATACTGGCTCTGATTGCTTCTCCGCTTCTGGGAATGACGTTTTTCCGCGGTAATCTGGCTGCAGCCGATCTGTTCGGTCTTCCCCTGGCAGACCCACTGGCATTTCTCCAGGCGTTGATCGGTGGAATGGTAATTGTGCTACCCTATCTGGGATCGGCGCTATTGGTTGCCGCTTTTTATTTTATCCTGGGCGGGCGCACCTTCTGCGGGTGGATCTGTCCCGTCGGCCTGATTACTGAACTGGGCGAAAAACTCCGCCGCCGGATGGGAAGCGGCGAGGTGACCATGCCTTTGACTGCCAGTCGCTGGAGTCTTGGTCTGGTATTATTGACGGTGGCCATGACCGGAATCCCGCTTTTCGAGGTGTTATCGCCGATCGGCATCATTAACCGGGCCATCGCCTTCGTGTCGCTCATGCCTCTGCTGGTATTGGCGGCGATCCTGCTGGTGGAAATAACCGTGTCCCGTCGAGTGTGGTGTCGTTCACTCTGCCCGCTGGGAGGTTTTTACAGCATTCTGGGACGCTTCAGCCCTGTGCGGGTCGGATTTATCGAAAACCGCTGTACTCATTGCGATGATTGTCTGCGTGTCTGTCCGGTTGAGGAGGTATTGACGCCTTCCCTGAAGCTGGGGGCGCGACAGGTGACTGCCGGTGACTGCAGCCGATGCTTTGCATGTGTTGACAGTTGTCACGCCAAGGCCCTGAGTATCGATCTTTTCTACAAGTAGTGCCGTACTGAATATTTCTGTCATAAGGAGGCTGTAAATGAAACTAATTGTGCGCCCCATGCTGTTGCTGACTGCCGTAGTATCCCTGGCATTCATGGCCCCTGCCTTTGCTGATGAGCAGCCGGAGCCGAATCTGGCTGCCGATGCGCTGCAGTCGCCGGGCAATCCTCCGGTGATTCCTCATGCTGTCAAGGCGGACCAGGATGGTGAGGCCTGCAACGCCTGCCACCGCACCGGCCTGAAAAAAGCCCCTCCCACCAGTCATCCGGAGCGGCTGAACTGTACTTCGTGCCATGTTCAGGGTGAGGTTAAGAAGGAAAATATGCTGAAGAAGTCCAAAGGGAAAAAATGAATATCAGTCGCAAGGAATTTCTAAGAAAAAGTCTGTTTTCCCTCGGCGAAACTGTCGGCACGATAGCCGGAATCTTAAAGGCGCCGGATGTTGCCGAAACGGATAATGACGTGGAACAGGATTTTATCCCGGTTGCCAGGGAAAATCTCGTGGCAGCTCCCCGCAATGAGCATTGTCTGGCCAGAAGCAGCGGCTGTTTTTCGTGCATTGAGCGGTGCGATCTAAAGGCTATCAAGCTCATTCCCGGCGTAGGAATCAGGATCAACCCTCGACTATGCAACGGATGCGGCACCTGTGAATATGTCTGTCCGGTAACGCCAAAGGCGGTTATTCTGCGGATGCGCCCGACAGAATAATATTTTTTGACCTGAATCAAATTTTAATTATTTATTTTGTGCAATGTATCCACCATGAACATATGTGCAAGCTATTGAAGCTTGCAGTGATATCCCACTCCAGAAAGGAGAATCACCATGCTGAAGAAGAATCTGGCCCTTGCTGCGGCCATCATCGGGGCCGTAGGCGCACTGTCGATCCCCGCCATGACGACCGCTGCCAAGGCAAAACCGGCGGCGAAAGTCGCCAGCGACGGTCGCGCAAAATGTTACGAGTGCCACGACGAGGTCAAGGCGATGAAGGAGGGGTCCAAGCATGCCAAACTGGCATGTACGGTCTGCCATGACAAGCTCGATGCCCACATGGGAGACCCTGAGAAGAACAAGCCGGTCACGATCATCGATCAGGCGCTCTGCGGCACATGCCACAAAAATCAGTATGAAAGTTTCTTCAAGGTCAATTATGACGGCGGTGCCCGTAAGGAGAAGGGCGCTCCGACAGGCCGTTCGCCGATGCAGGACAAGCTGCTTGCTCCCTACGGCTTTACTTTTGAGCACAATGAACCGCGCGGTCACGCCTTCATGGTCATCGACCAGTTTGTCGTGGATCGTTTCCAGGGTGGACGATTCCAGTTCAAGGATGGCTGGAGGGGTGTTGATAAGGTCGGCAAGACCTGGGACGTGCTGGAAGACAAGGGGAAGGAGTACAAGCTGAAGGAATCCGCCATGGCCGGCAACCCGACCTGCATCCAGTGCAAGACCTCCGACCATATCCTGAAGTGGAAATTCATGGGGGATAAGGATCCCAAAGCCAAGTGGGA
>VFJM01000128.1 GCA_009886055.1 Geobacter sp.
TGTTCACCTTTTTCATAGCGAGCCGTCAGCGAGAGAAGTTCCTCCTCAACGGTGTTTTTGAGTGGATTATCGGGGTATTCTTTGGAAAACTGGGAAAGAGAGCGGGCAGCCTCCTGCTGGTTGCCTGCTTTGAAATAGGATCGTGCAAGCCAGAACAGCGCCATGTCCCTGAGAGGGGTGTCGGGGTGTTTTTGTAATACCTCATTCATTTTTTCGATAGAGGAGGCGTAATCCTTCTGCTGGTAGGCATTAAATCCGGCAATAAAAACCTGTGAATCTTCCGTTTCCTGACAAAAAGCGGGAGGGACGACCAGAGACAAAATTATGACCAGGGTGACCAAAAGCAGAGGGAGGATGTTGCGGCTTAATCTCAATGATATCACGTTAATTGACCTCTTTTGGCCGGCTACGCAGGAGACGGCGCACGGAGAGCCGATATGAGCTACAGGTAAAATGCCACCTAAGTAGCACCTCCCGGCGTCATTGTCAACGAAAGAAACGGTATGTCAGTATGTTAGCACCCGTTATGGCGCGCGGTTTTTAAAGGATCGAATCGACAAAAAACGATCACCTTTGATGTCAGCGAATGCTCTCTTCCGGGTAGGCTCCGATTTTGTGAATGGAAAGATCGGCGCCGTTAAATTCATCTTCCTGATCAAGACGGATTCCGACGGTTCTATTCAGGACGCCGTAGACTGCAAAACTGCTGGCCAGGGCAAAAACAACCGCAAGAACGCTCCCCCCAAGTTGGGAGATGAAGCTGACTCCGCCCATTCCCCCCAGAAATTTCTGCCCGAAAATGCCGGCGGCAATCCCCCCCCAGGTTCCAATTATGCCGTGCAGCGGCCATACTCCCAGCACATCGTCGATTTTGAGCTTCTCCTGTTCAAAATGAAAACCGTAGACAAATATCACCGAGGCAATACAGCCGACCGCAAATGCTCCCAGAGGGTGCATGATGTCGCTGCCGGCACAGACCGCAATCAGGCCGGCCAGAGCACCATTGTGAATAAAGCCGGGGTCGTTCTTTCCGGCGACCAGTGCGGCGATGACTCCGCCAACCATCGCCATTAACGAGTTGACCGCCACCAGGCCGGAGATCTTTTCCAGGTTTCCGGCGCTCATGACATTAAATCCGAACCAGCCGACCGCCAGGACCCATGATCCGAGTGACAGAAAAGGGATGTTGCTGACCGGGATCGGGTGGGATTTGCCGCGTACATAGCGGCCCATGCGCGGGCCGAGGATGATGACCGCCGGCAGGGCGATCCAGCCGCCGATTGAATGAACGACCACAGAGCCGGCATAGTCGTGAAATTCAGCGCCACCGATTGATTTGAAAAACATTTGCAGGTGGGAGGCGTTCTGTCCCCAGATCACCGATTCAAATAACGGGTAGGAGATCCCTGCGAAGATGGCGCCGGCGGTTACCTGTGGCCAAAATTTGGCTCGCTCTGCGATGCCGCCGGAAATAATGGCGGGAATACAGGCGGCAAAACAGAGCAGGAAGAAAAAATGGACCAGATCGTATCCATGGGATACGCCGAGAAGCTCTCCGGCCGGCTTCAAAAACGAGATGCCATAGGCAATAGGGAATCCGATCACGAAGTAGACGATCGTAGAAACTGACCAGTCGGTGAGAATTTTCACGAGTGCATTCACCTGGTTCTTTTTGCGTACCGTACCGACTTCAAGGAAGGCAAAGCCGGCATGCATCGCGAACACCATTACTGCGCCCAGCATAAGAAAGAGAACATCAGCACTACTCTTGAGACTTGTCATCGTTGACATGGTTTCCATACAGATTACCCCCGTTGGTGTCTGTTGCCCGTCATTACGCGTGTTAGAAGCTGTTTTCTGTGCTTTTGCGGCAGAAAATAACTTTGTTAACGCACGTATCCTGTTTATCAGGGTTGGGCGAAACTGCAATGAAGCAAGAAAGCGGCCAATCGTTTCATTCTGGTAACTGTCCGATTGTACGGTATATTATCTGTTATCCTTCTTCGCGGTGTCTGCCTCAATAATCGGCATCTGCCGCATAATCAGGCAACTTCTGGTCGATGAAGATACTTCCCATTCCAGATGCAAACGGGTAGGATTGTGCTGATGAGCCTCGAAGAAAAAATACCGCACCTTCCAACCTCGCCGGGGGTGTACCTGATGCGCGATGCCGCCGGTGAAATAATATACGTCGGCAAGGCCCGCAATCTGCGGCAGCGGGTGCGCTCATACTTCAACACGTCAGGCGATTCGCGCTATCATGTCAAATTTCTGATGGCAAAAGTCGCCGATATCGACGTCGTGCTGACCGATACCGAGAAAGAGGCGCTGCTCCTTGAAAATACCCTTATCAAGCAGCATCATCCCCGCTACAACCTGAATCTCAAGGATGACAAGACCTATTTCTCGTTGCGGATTGATCCGCATGAGGAATTTGCTCGCTTTACGGTCGTGCGCAAGCGCCCTCATGACGGAGCCCGGTATTTCGGCCCCTATTCTTCAGGTTCGGCAGCCCGGGATGTACTCCGGCAGATGATCAGGATGTTTCCGCTCAGGCACTATCCCCTTGCCACCTGCATGTCCCGCTCGCGCCCCTGTCTGTACCACCAGATCGGCCAGTGCAGCGCCCCCTGTCATGGCTTGATAAGTCGGGAAGCGTACGCGGCTCTGGTGGACGGGGCGATGCTGTTTCTGGAGGGGAAAGGGCGGCTGCTCGTTGCCGAGTTCAAGCGGCGCATGATTGATGCTTCTGAGCGAATGCTCTATGAGGAGGCCTCCCGCTGGAGAAATCTGCTCCGCTCCATTGAAGTAACCGTTGAAAAGCAGAAAGTGGTGCTGCGCGGCGGAGACAGCGACGTGGTTGGTTTCTACCGTACCGGGAGCAGGATCGAGCTGGCCCTGCTGTTCATCCGCGCCGGGGTCCTCTCCGGGAGCCGCCTGTTCAGCGTTTCCTGGGAACTGGACGATGCGACCGCAGTTTCAGCTTTTTTGCAGCAGTATTATACAGGTGCTGTTTTTATCCCGGAAGAAATTCTGCTCCCGCTCGATATCGAGGAGCGGGGGGCGTTGGCTGAACTGTTCGGGGAACTGAAAGGGAGCAAGGTGTCACTGGTCCTCCCACGGCGCGGCACGAAGCGGGAATTGGTTGCCCTGGCCGGCAAAAACGCCGCCTCTGCCTGCCGGGAGCGTGACGAAAAGGAGGCGACAGCCGAATCGGTGCTGGTTGAGCTCTCCAGGCGGCTGCAGTTGGCCCGGATACCCCGACGTATTGAATGCTATGACATCTCCACCATTCAGGGGCGATTTTCCGTGGGGAGCTGTGTCGTGTTTGAGTCAGGCCGGGCGGATCGAAATAAATATCGGCACTACCGCATCCGGACTGTTGACGGTCAGGATGACTTCGCCATGCTGCGGGAGGTTTTTCTGCGCCGATTTCGCGCCGAAAGCAGGGAAAAGAGTGTAATGCCTGACCTCGTTGTCGTCGATGGGGGAATCGGGCAACTGAATGCTGTGCAGGAGATTCTTGCCGAGCTTGGCTTGACGGGCTGCTTTGATCTGGTGTCGCTGGCCAAGAGCCGTGTTCTCCGTGATGCTTCGGCGCCCGCCGTCCGTAAAAGTGATGAGCGGGTATTTCTCCCCGGCAGGAAGAA
>VFJM01000399.1 GCA_009886055.1 Geobacter sp.
ACAAGGCACGCGAATACCGGGCCAATTCGCCGGTGTCAGATCACGGAGCCTGTACGATGTGCGGAGAGTTCTGCGCCTATAAGCTGATGGATGATGCGATGAAGAGATAATTCATGTCGATTATATACCAACGTAAAAAGACCTCCCGGAATTTAAAAGCTAGCTGGTGGCTGTAACTTTTGAAAGTTTTTGTTAATGTTATTGTTTGTACTGGGTATCGACATATTGCAACCCCGAAAACAGAATACTAGGATCAGCTTTGAATATCACCATCAAATTCACTTATCATCAATTATTGCAAGCTGCTATTGCGAATAAGATTGGCTTTCGAATGAATTACGATTACCTCGGCCCCCGGTTTGAATCGGCCTTCTTTTTCTCCGGTGAAACTACGCGGTATCCAATGTACTCGTGTTTTTCACCACCAGGTCTGAGTAACGCAGCACTGATCTCTTTGCTCCGAAAGTTGTCGTAGTATGCTTCGAGACATGGGATGAGGCTCTCCAGGTAGGGAGAACAGAATTCAAGTCCCTTTTCGCCGAACTGCTTAGTCCTCAGCCGCATATTGGCACAGCCGCCGCCGCAGATGGGGAGCACGTCACAGTCCCGGCAGGTGGCATCGTTGTAGGCATCGGTGCCAGTGCAGTACTGCGCCCGTAACACATGATTGGTAACCGGCTCTTCTTCGCGGATGTTACCGATGGCCATCGCCGACTTGCCCACGTCATGCCAACATTTATACAGTTCACCCTCTGGACCAATCACAAACCCGTGGTGCGCCGTAGCCACGCAGATGCTGTCGAGGTCGCCTGCCGGGAAAAAGCCCCCGCGCGGCACCATCCCGCCTTTACGGTGCATGTCGAGAGTAAAGGCGGCCCATTCACGGAGATCCAGGCTGCAGGCATGGTCGTAGGCATGGCCGAGGCCGGTGCTGACATGTGCAGCATAGACGGTGAACTTCTTACATTTGAATTGCTCCAGCAGCTCTGAACGCAATTCATGAAAACTTTCGACATTGTTTTTGTCTACATTGACCCGAATGGCACAGCTGCCCGCGTAGGTGGAGTTCATCAGTGTCGCCAGATTATCAATGATGCGCTGAAAAGTTGGCTTGCCTCCAACCAGAACGCGGCGCGTGTCGTGCATCTCCCGCGGGCCATCCAGCGTAATCTGGATGAAGTTTATCTTGAGCTCGTTGAGCCGGGCAATTTTCTCGACGTCCAGCAGATAGCCGTTGGTGACCAGACTGGCCCCGACGAAATCGAGGTCGAGGGCCAGAATTTTTTCCGTGATGTCGCAAATGACATTGAACGCCATGAGCGGCTCTCCTCCGTACCAGACAAGCGACAGTTGACGAATGGCCTTGTATCCCTGGATGAAGTTTAACAATCGCGTTACTGTCTCGGCCGACATGACGGTTCCGTTCTGCTGACTCTGCTCGAAGCAGTAGGGACAGCGGAAGTTACAGGCCAGGGTCGGACAGAGGGTTAAACCCAGGCGGGAGGTGTCAAAGCAGATTGACTGGCGCCGGTAATGGCGGGACAGGAGGATGCGCTCTTCCTCTCCTTCACCGACAAGGACCTTATTCTTCTGCAGCAGAGCTAGAAAACCACTGTCGGCACCGGTGCCGGCGTCTTTCCTGCGGTTCTCACTAATCGCTTCGAGGGTGCAGTAGTGCGCCTCGTCCAGTTCCAGTAGCGTGTTGGACAGAGAGTTATAAAGAAAACAGCCAAAGCGCTCTGATCGAAACAAGCGGTTATATCGTGACCATCGCATGGCGAACTCCTCAAGTATTATAAATGCAAATTTTTTATCTCAAACACCTCTACACATACGTGGCCATGACATGCGAAGCGGCCTTGGTCGATCTCTGACCAAGGCCACCCGAGTGCACCTGACAAACAGAATTTTATACAATAAGCCAGCCGCAATTAATACCACACCCACCAGCAACCGCGTCCAGTTCATCGTCACCCAATTGCTGCGATACGGCCTTGAGTTCCTCTGCCGTGCAGTCGAAACCCTCCGCATTGATGAGTTTGACCCGCCCAGCCATCTCCTCTACCGCCATCACTTTGGTCCGGAAAGCCTCATCAGTCTTTAACTTCTCGATACATGCTTTTGCTTTTTCCTGTGACATAATCGTTCTCCCTTTTGTTTTGGTTTTTACTACCTGTCGGTATAACTAATGGTACTGTCCTTCAACGCTGTAATACCGTATTCACCTCCTTTCACTGTCAGATTATCTGCCGCTTCACCAGTGCGGCGAAGGCACCGTCCCGTTTCAGCAGCTCGCCATAGGTTCCGCTTTCAACGATCCGGCCTTTGTCCAAGACATGAATACAATCGGCATTGATCACAGTGCTGAGGCGATGAGCAATGACCACCCTGGTAGCCCGCAACCGACTGAGGCTGGTGCTGACGGTTTCCTGGGTGCGGTTGTCCAGGGCGCTGGTAGCCTCGTCAAAATAGAGAACCCGTGGCTTGCGGATGAGAGCGGCGGCGATCAGCAGGCGTTGACGTTGCCCACCGGAAAGAGTTTCCCCCCCGGGGCTGATAAAAGTACGCAGACCCATGGGCATGTTTTTAATATCTTCTTCCAGGCCGGCCAGGCGGGCCGCCTCCCAGACGTCATCCTCGGAAAGATTGTTTGCCCCACGGATGCTGTCCAGAATGCTCCCTGGTGTCACGCTGCCGCTCTGGAGGACCACGCCGATCTGCCGGCGGATCTCCCGGCAGTCAAGAGTAGAAATATCCTTACCGTCGTAGTAGATACCGCCGGACTGCGGGTTTTCGAAACCAAGAAGTAAACGTAGCAGGGTGGATTTCCCCGAACCGGAACCTCCTACCAGGGCAATGAACTGCCCGGGTTTAACCTCCAGAGAAACATCCTGCAGAATGGCCGGTCCATCCTCCGAGTAACGAAATGTAACGCTGCGAACCTCCAGATGCCCGGCAAGTTCTCCAGGCGATGCCTTGCTTTCGTCCAGTTCCGGCACAGCCTGCAAGATCGGCTGCATCCGTTCGAGCAAAGGCACCGCACCGAGAATAGCAGCAAAGGCCGCGACCACCTGAAAAAGGGCGGCCTGGAGGTTGGTGTAGGCGACCAGGAAGGCCAAAAAATCACCCGTGCGCAAGGTGGCGGCAGGGTGTTGCGAAATCCAGCTGAAGAGGACGAACAGTCCCAGTGCAGGAAATATGGTATTTAACACGGTTTGCAGATTACCGAGGTTCCTGGCCCGGTAGGCAAACCGGCGTTGCCGGCTGAATTCCCGCGCCCACCTGGAGAACGCCATCTCCTCGGCACCGGCCACCCGCAGCTTGGATATTCCCGAGATGAACTGGAGGACCATACCGGCAATGCGCCCCTCAATGGCGGTCATGACCCGGATACGTTTAACCTGCATGAAATTGAGCAGGACCATCAAAATGCCCCCCGTGCCGACGAACACCAAGGCAACGAAGGCCAGCTTCGGAGAATACCAGAACATTAGCGCCAGATTAAAAACGGCGAACAGGCCGGCAACGCCGCTCTGGATGGTAAACAGGGAGACGGTTGCCCGGATGGCGGTCAATCCCAATGTCCGTTCGGCAAGATCGCCGGAGGTGAAATTGCGGAAAAATGAGGCAGGTAGAGCGAGCAGGCGATCCACAATAGCTGCCTGGATTTCGGCGTCGGTCTTTGTTTGGATGCGCAGAAGTGCCAGAGACTTGGTGGCCTCCAGCAAAGCCACTCCCACAGCGCAGGCCAGCAATATAACGGCTAACTGAATCATTTGACCCCGGGCTGCTTCGGGAATAATGGTGTTGAAGACGATGCCGGTGCCGATAGGGATTATGAGGGTGATAAGTGCGCCCAAAGCGCCAACGAGAAGGACTGTCAGGAAATCCTTGCGGGTACGCGCCGCTGCGAAACGCAACAGGGCGCCTGACGACACGGGGCCATCAGGCAGGGGACGGTAAAACTGGCAGGCGAACGGGGCCAGTAGCCCGGCAATCCGGGCATCGACCACCTGAGACGAACGGTTCTCCGGATCGCGGAGCAGGGTTTCTGTTTCGCCTTGCTGGAGCAACGCTACCGGACGGTCGGCTTCGCGCCAGAAACCCAACAGGGGGCCATGATCCTCGCGCCACCATTCCCCCGTGAGGAGGACGCGACGCACTCTCATCCGCGAGGCACGGGTGATCGCTTCAAGGCGGGCTTCCTGACTTTTTCCCTCCCGTTGCCCGGAGGGTTTGACGTCAATGTTCAAAGCGGTCCCCACCATCCGGCAGGCGGAAAAGAGCGCGTCATCCTCCGCTGGAAGCACCGACGCGGCATCCCCTTCGCCCACACCCATAAGGGAAGCGATGTCGAGCAGAGCGCCCTGAAGTGATTTCCGTTCGGATTGAGACTGTCGGCGCCGACGAACCTCCTCCTCTTCCGCCTGTCGCACCAGACACCTCGATACGAAATCAAGGATGAGCTCATGAAACAGCGCCAGACCTGGAAGTCCGGGCTCCGTCCGCGCGTAGTCAGTGGAGATGACGACCTCCAGAGAGGCGGGCTCCCGGGCCTGCAACCACAAGCCGCACGTGTGGGGGATAAAATTGTTTTCCGCCGTTAAGATGACATCTTCATGGCCCATGAAGTAAGAGCTTCCCTCCAGATGGCGAGTCCAGAGAATATCTCCCGATGTGCGGGTCGTCTCCTCCGGTTTCAGCGCCACCGGCGATCCTGGCTTCAATTCGACGGCGTCTTTGGGCGCAAGACGGTAGAAAAGACCGGTGGCGAGCCCATCAACCCAGCCCGAAAGGAGAGAGTTGGCGTCACCGGACAGCTCTCCCACTGAAAACAGCTCCATGAACCGTGTCCGAGGGAGGCTCAGCGCTTTCGTATTGATTCCCGGCACGGCCAGCAATCCCGTAGAATCAGCAAATTCCTGACGAGCCAAACCCAGAAGGATGTGCCCTGCCCCCACCCTGCAAAGATGTGTCCGCCCCCCGACTGCCTTCCCGGCCGAAAGCGGTACGGCAAAGACATCCACCGCACCTTCCACCACCAGAAACGCCGCATCCTGATCGTTAAGAAGTAGTGGCTGGTTTCCGCTGAAGACAAGCGGTTGACCACCCTGGCGGAAGCAATCTTCAATCAATGTCGTTTTCAGCATCTTCACTTTCCATTTCCTGGCCGAACCGGCATGTTATGGCTCATACGTCCCGTTACGACATGCGGATGAGATCCGCATAGACAGCGTTCATGTTCATCAACTCCTCGTGGGTCCCCCGCTCGGCAACTTTGCCGCAGTCCAGAACGACAATCTCGTCACAGTCGCGGATGGTGCTTAACCGGTGAGCGACGATGACGCAGGTACAGCCGCGTCGACGCACATGATCATCCACCCATTTTTCTGCGGCTGCATCCAGCGCACTGGTGGCTTCATCCATGATCAGAATGGCCGGGTTCCTGGCCAGGGCGCGGGCGATTTCCAGTCTCTGGCGCTGCCCCCCGCTGAAGTTTGCGCCTCCCTCCGCAATGTCGCCGCCGTAGCCGTATTTACGTTCTGCGACCACTTCGTGAATTCCGGCATCCTTGGCGGCTCGCAGGATATGCTCGTCATCCAACGTCGCATCCCACAAAGAGAGATTCTCCCGAATAGATCCCTGGAATACGAAGATGTCCTGATCCACCAAGGCCAGGGAATTGGTCAGAATTCGTCGAGGGATCTCCCTGCGGGGACGACCGTCAAAGAGGATTTCTCCCGACCAGGGTTCGTAGAGACCGGAAAGAAGCTTGGCAATAGTGGACTTGCCCGATCCTGATCCACCGACCAGCGCCACTCGGGCGCCCGGTTCCAGGTGGAGGCTCAACCCCTCAATCAAGGGTGCCTCAAGGCGGCTATAACCAAAGGTAACGTTCTTCACTTCGACCTTGCCTGAAAGGGGACGTGCACCCGGCTCCGGTTCGGCGGTATGCTCCGCAGCCGGGCCCTGGGGGTAGAAAAGGACATCGTCCAGCCGCGCCATGTCACCCTTGACGGTTTGCAGGCGCTGCCCCAAACCGACAAACTGGTTGACGGGAGCCAGCAATCCAAAGAGAAGTGCCTGAAAGGCCACGAGAAGCCCTATGCTCATGTGACCGTCCATGACCCGGAGCCCTCCCACCACAAGCACCGCGATATTGGCCAGGGTCATGAGAAACGGCGGCACCACGCCGAGCATCAGGGCAATAATTCCCATGGTTTGGCGCCCGTTCACCACCTTGGCCTGGTATCCCGACCATTTGGCGAAAAAATCGCTTTCCGAGCCTGACGCTTTGAGCGTTTCGATCATCTGAATGCCGCTCATGGTGGAGCCATAGAATTTCCCGA
The DNA here is from genome assembly GCA_009886055.1 of Geobacter sp. Lineage (GTDB taxonomy): Bacteria > Desulfobacterota > Desulfuromonadia > Geobacterales > Pseudopelobacteraceae > JACRCG01. The sequence continues at coordinate 6,351 of VFJM01000399.1, forward strand.
GGTCCAGAAGCAGGCGCTGATTTAGATCGTCACACTTGCGCATGACCAGCTTCAGAACGGCAAGGTTGAGCAGGGCGACACCGACGCCAAGCAGGGTCAGCACCAGATCATAGTGGATCATGACCGAGGCGTAGAATACGACCAGGACAACCCCGAGCGCGCTGGTTGCTGCGTCTCTCGATAAAAACTGGGCCACCCCGTCGTTGAGCTGCACCCGCCGGGTCAGGTCTCCCGCGTAGCGCTGGACGAAAAACGACATGGGCAGGCGGAAGAGATTGCTGAAAAACCGGGCCGACGCCGTGACAGCCAGCTTTGTCTCGAAACGGAGGAGGTAGTATGACTGCAGCCAGGTGAGAAGACCGCAGAGGCCACCGGTAACCAGCAGACCAAAGAGCAGGGGCCGTTGCCAATCAGACATGCGGGCCACAAGGACTTCATCTACGAAGATCCGGGTAAAAGCCGGAATCACCAGTCCCGGCACCACCAGAAAAAGACCGGCCAGCACGACATAGGACATGGGAGCGGCAGCGCCCTGAAAGCGCCGCTTCAAGGCCGGGAGAAAGTGTCGTTTGTCACCACCGCTCAGGAAATCGGGGCCCCGTTGGAATGTCAGTACCACCCCGGTAAAAGCCACGTCAAATTCCTTGGCATCCACCTTGCGAGGACCTGAAGCGGGGTCGTTCAGATAGAATATGTCGCCGGCTATTCCTTCAAGAACGACAAAGTGTTCGAAATTCCAGAAAAGAATCATGGGAAGTGAATGCCGGTGAAGATCCTCCAACTCAGCCCTATAGCCGGTGGCCAGCAGCCCGTATTGGCGGGCCACTTTCAGGATATTGCTGGCCTTGCTACCGTCACGGGAAACACCGCATTCTTCCCGCAGTTTTTCCAGGGGGACCCAACGACCATGGTAGGCCAAGACCATACACAGGCAGGCTGCGCCGCATTCTACCGCCTCCATTTGCAAAATGGTGGGCGTTCTGACCCGTTTTTCCCCCGGACTCTTTGCGTCGTCACTCACTGTTCATCCCTTCTTTGCCGAAAACGCCCTCCAACAGCATTGGAATGACCAGGGAAATCGGCGCCTGACGTCGTACCACAACGTTAGCGGCGCAGAGGGTTCCAGGGTAAAGCTTTTCCGGAGATCCCTTCGGGGACGACCAGCGGAAACCGCTAGGGTTTTTCGAGTCCGAAAGAAGATCAATCCATACTTCAATGGGAGAGCCTCGCTTCAAATAGGCCTCGACAAGTTCCGGGTTCTCGAGGACATTCAGCATGGCATACTTGGATACGGGAAATCCGGATACGGAAACAACCCTTCCGATCATCACCCCATACTCCTCCGCTTTTACCGTCGTCGGAATAATCTGAACCTCCATACCCGGTTTTATTCGTTTTCCCTCCGCTGACGATGCATACACCACAGCGTCATAAATTTCCTCATGCTGGGTTTTGCTACTTCTGTCAGCCTCCAGCATCGCGATGCGATCACCCGGGTTCACGATCATGCCGTTCTTTACCTCGATCTTCAGGACCCGTCCGGAAAGTGGACTGGTGAGCACGGTCAGGTTCCGCGCATCTCGTTTCTCGAGGTCCAATTCGTTTTCCAGCTGCCTGATATCCGCTTCACCTTTACGGAGCTTTTCGTCAAGGCCCGACTTGTGTTCGATTTCCTGTAGATTCAACTTCCCGATTTCGTCCCCCAGTTGTTTAATCTCATTCTCCGTATCAAGAATTTCCTGCCTAGTGGTGTTAAGGGTCTGACGTGTGATCAACTGATCTTGCGAGAGATCTTCCTGGCTTACAAGCTTTTGACTGAGCCAGTTCTGCCGCGATTTCTTATTCTGAATCGCCTGTTCCAACGTTGTCCGCTGGTTCTTCACAAGCTCTTGGGAGGATTGGAAGGTTTTTCGGTTTTCATCAAGATTATCCCTGAAGCTTGTGCGGAGAATACTCAGTTTTAACGTCATATCTTCAATCTTTTTCTCCAGAGCCTGGCTGTAAATTGTGGCAACAATCTGCCCTTTGACTATGTTGTGACCTTCCTGCACCGCAACGTTACGAACCATGCCATGAGATTCTGCTGAAATGGAGAATACCCCTTGTTTGAACAGAATGATTCCCTCGGCAGCAACCCGGGTTGGAACAGATCCGAAGATCCCCCACAAGACGGCTATCACCAGAATAATCCCCAGAGCAAGAAGTGCGAGCCACCCCCGAGTCGTCGTTACTTTCATGAGCTGGTCCAGTTGATCGGGCGAGGCCAGTTGTTCCATCGCTTTTTTTCGGAATAGCGGGCTGTTCATGGTCTATTCCCTTCGCGGGTATTTTGCGGCAATGTGATGAGATCTTCCATGCGGACGAATGCCTGCTCACCCTCTCCGGCCAGGAGAAGACCCGTTTCGAAGCGCAGGCGGGTAAGTGCCTCAGCATATCGGAGACGGGCCGAAACATTGCTCTGAATAGCCTCCTGTAATCTATCCTCTATGACAATGAGATCCAGAAACGTGGATGATCCCGACAGTGTCTTCTTCCGTTCGTTTTTCAGTGCTGTTTCGTACATTAGGACAGATTTGCGCATGTGGCCGACTTCAGTAATTGCATTTTTCACCGTAAAGAGGGCTATGGCTATTGATGAACCTATCTTTCGGGTAAAGTCCTCCAACAGAATCTTGTCCTTCGTGTGTTCTGCGTCCTTTTGAAGTATTTTCCCGTGAGCAGTGTTGTTGCCGACAGGCCATTTGTATGTCAATAGAGCTGAGACATTAGCTCCGGGAACGCGATTCCTGAGCGAGTTGGCAAACCGGCCCAGACCGGAACCTTCGTCCAGTCCTGAATACCCGGCTGAAAGCTCAAAATCCAGAATAGGAAGCAGGCTCGTTTTTTCAGCTTCCAATCGCAGGAGGGAGGCTTCGACGGTCATCTTGTAAGCCAGATAATCGTTTCTCATGGTAAGAGCTTGTTTAGCCAGTGGTGCCAAGTCGAGGTCAATGTCCACGCGGTCGGGCACAGGTGGGAGAGAATCAGTGGGAAGGGGCATACTGTCTATTTCCTCCAGAGAGAGGCCCATGTTCATGCCGAGCTGCTGCCGAACCTCCTGGAGGGCCTGTCCACCAGCAGCTCTCAGTGCAGCCTTGGTTTCAAAGCTGGCAACGACCTGTTGCAGATCCGCCCCGGGTCGTTCGTCACTCTGAACCAGAGTTTTTACCATGTTAACGAACTCCTCCGCACGCGACTCGGATTTTTTCAGTTCTTCGAGACGGACTATTGCTGCGACGTAGCTCCAATAAGACATCACAGTTTCCTGGACCAGTCGGGCTGCGGTATTGCGGAATTGCAGGAGGCCGGCGTCATAGGCCTTCCGGGCCGCCATCTCGCGACCGGCAGTGGCTACTTCTCCCCGTCCTCGCAGGAGCGGAACGGTCAGATTGAACGACACCGTGGCGAAGTTCTGAATCGAGGTATACAGCCACGAATCCTCTGTCCTGCTAATGGATACGGAAGGTTTGAGAATCAACCCGTTCCGCAAGGTTTTATAGACTGAAATTTCAAGAGTGGAAGTATCTGTCGTTTCATGTGGAGTCGCGATGACAGTTCCACTTGAATTCGTCGAACCGCCCGGCAAAGGCAGATCAGTGCGGCTTTGCCCCCCTGACAGCTCAATGCGTGGATCAAACAGACCATGCTCTTCCTGAAGTATCCCCGCATTCATGCGAACCAATTGTTTTTCAAGATTGATACCTGGTTGCCGGGACAGGGTAGCTTCTACAGCATCCATAAGCTGGAGGCCGACGTGCGAATTTCCCGTTCCGGCCAATGCCGGGAGTGCATAACCGGTTACGACGATGGTCCATACAAAAATGACGAGTACGAATAGTCCGGTACGCAATGCAATACCCGGGGAATTCCAGCTTTTTCCCTGTTGATCAAACTTGTTTTTCACGGGTGCTGATTCAAGTTCATTCATTATTTGATCTTTCCCGGGACCGGAACACCTACACGCTTGAGAGTATCCATTTGTTCGATATCATCCGGATATGCCTGCGCAGTAACTCTCGCCGAACCGCTATAGTTTTACGGTTATCAACTACTAAGGCATTAAATTTCCGGAAGATCATTCGAACTGGGTTTAAAATGGTTATGCGGAGTTATAAAGCGGGGGAGCTCTGCCATGTTCTATCTTACAGGTATTGATACTTGAAAGGGGTGTTGAAAACGGGAAAAAACATTTTTTTGCGGGAACGGCAGCTACTAAAAATTCTTTTATTTTTGCAATCCGGTGCGCCACAACAATACCGGCTTTTTTTGATTCTCGTATGGGAGTATTCAAGGTGATGAGGATGTAGAAATTACAAATATTTTCCGCAGAAAAAGAAACCGGCGAATTAACCAGCAATGCAAAAATAACTATAAAGAAAAGCAACTGCTTCATGACGTTCCTTTTACACATACCTGAATTTCCGCACAAAAAATCATATAGAAAAATTAAATTTAAAAAATACTATTCTTGGCGCGATAAAGCACTTTTAATTCGCAGGTGTCAACTATTATATTCCACAGTGTATATTCCACAGCAACGTCAATCTAAGATTGGCTTTCGAATGAATTACGATTACCTCAGACCCCGGTTTGAATCGCTCTCCTAGTATAGAAGATATCTTCCGGCCCCTTAAAGCAAGAAAATCCCCACAAACCGCTAAGGTTGTGGAGATTTTCTTATGGTTAAAGGTTTTTATCAACAGTTTCAAACACCAGCTAGAATTTGAAAGTCGGGAGGTCTTTTTGTATGCTTCGTATGCCTGTCTCCGTCAGGAAAGCAGATGCACGAACAGACCACTGCGCAGTTTGGGTTCAAACCAGGTCGATTTGGGAGGCATGATCTGATCCTGGTCGGCCAGCTCGACCAACTCATTGATGGAGGTCGGGTGGAGGGCAAACGCCACGG
>VFJM01000184.1 GCA_009886055.1 Geobacter sp.
GGCAAATCCCCTTTTTCTCACCTAGCGACTGTTTGAACGCTTCGCCTAAGACGATTCCGATATCTTCAACCGTATGGTGAAAATCGATATCGATGTCGCCGCACGCTTCAACGTCCAGATCAAAAAGACCGTGGCGGGCAAAAAGGTTGAGCATATGGTCGAGGAACGGTACCGAAGTACAGATTTTAGCAATCCCTGAGCCGTCAATTGTCAGTGACAGTTTTATTTTTGTTTCCTTTGTGATCCGTTCAATGGTTGCGTTGCGTGACATATTCCCTCCAGGTCTCTTTATCCTATTTCAGCAATAGCGTTCAGCGTTGCGGCCATATCTTCCCTCGTCCCGATCGAAATCCGGAGCCCGTGAGCCAATAACGGGTCGGAAAGCAGACGAACAAGGATCTTGCGACCATACAGCGCATCATACACCCGTTTGCCGTTTTTGTCCGGTGGTGATGCAAAAACGAAATTTGCCTGCGATGGTATCACGTCGTACCCGATTGCCGTCAACTCGTGGGTGAACCATTCCCGTGTCTCAATAATCTTGCGGCAGGATTCACGGAAGTAGGTCTGGTCACGTAGCGCCGCAACACAGGCTGCCTGGGCAAGCCGGTCAAGGTTGTAGTGATCACGGATCTTATCAAGTGCGGCGATGATCCCGGGACGGGCAATTCCCAGTCCGAGGCGCATGCCGGCAAGAGCGTAACTTTTTGACAGTGTGCGGGTTACGACAACATTTTCGTATTTTTTCACCAGTTCGAGAGCGTTCCAATCGGCAAAGTCTGCATACGCTTCATCTATCACCAGCAGACCGCCGCAATTCTGTGCCAGCGACTCGATGTATGCCGGCGAGAAAACGAATCCGAGTGGTGAATTAGGGGTAGTAAGGAAGAAAACCCTGCCATGATAATATTCGGGGAACGCTTCAATAGCGAACGAGTCGGTCAAGCCGTACGTGCAGACAACCGCACCCTGAATCTCTGCCAGTGTTGAGTAATAAGAGTAGGACGGGTGTACATAGCCGACATCCTGTCCCTCTCCTGCGCAGGCCCTGATCAGATTGTTAAGCACTTCATCGGAGCCATTGGCCATGATGATCCAGGAAGGATCAAAGCCGTACAGCTCGCCGGCAGCCTCCCGCAGCTTCATGCTTGATGCGCTCGGATAGGTTCTGAGCGATGCCCCGTCACTCCCGACCTCCGCCAGAATCGCTTCTGTAACTTTGGGAGAAGGGGGATAGGGGTTTTCGTTGGTATTGAGTTTAATCCACGAAGCTGCATCGTCCGGTTGGAAGCCGGGTACGTAGCCGTTCATGGCAGCTATGTTCGGGCGAAGATACCTCACGCTACTTCTCCTGTCGAATCGTTACCGACCGTCCGTGAGCTTCCAGTCCTTCCAGTCCGGCGATTCTGACGATGTCGGCGCCCAGTCGTCGCAGACCGTCCTGTGAAAAACAGACAATTGAGGACTTTTTGACAAAATCATCAACGGAAAGCGGGGAGAAAAAACGGGATGTCCCGCCGGTCGGCAGGGTGTGGTTCGGGCCGGCCAGATAGTCTCCAGCCGCCTCGGGTGTCCAGTGTCCCATAAATATAGCGCCGGCGTTAGTGACCTGCGATAAAATCGCAAACGGGTCAGCCACTGCGAGTTCCAGATGCTCCGGCGCAATGCGGTTGGAGAAAGCAATCACTTCGTCCAGAGTATCTGCCACAATAATTGCTCCGTACTTTTCCCAGGAAGCACGGGCAATCGTTTTGCGGGAAAGAGTTGTCAACTGCAATTCAACTTCCGTGGCAACTTTTACAGCAAAAGAACGGTCGGTTGTTATCAGGATTGAAGAAGCAAGTTCATCATGCTCTGCCTGGGAGAGGAGATCGGCGGCAACATGGGCCGGGTTGCCGCTGCCGTCATTGATTATCAGAATCTCGCTCGGTCCGGCAATCATGTCGATACCAACCTGTCCGAAGACCAGTTTCTTGGCGGTGGCAACATAGATGTTACCCGGACCGGTGATTTTGTCAACCCGCGGGATTGTTGCAGTGCCGTATGCCAGCGCCGCAACAGCCTGGGCACCGCCGATCCGGAAAATGCGATTCACGCCGGAAAGTCTGGCAGCCACAAGCACATGAGGGCTGATTTCACCGCCGGGGGAGGGCACCGCCATGATAATTTCTCCAACACCTGCCACACGGGCCGGAACGGCGTTCATAATGACACTGCTCGGGTAACTGGCCTTGCCGCCCGGGACGTAAATGCCTACCCGTGACAGTGGCGTCACCTTTTGTCCCAACATGATGTCAGGTTCTTCGGTGGATAACCAGGTCTGCTGTCTCTGCTTTTCGTGGAAACGTGATACCCGTTCCACAGCCAGTTTCAGGGAGGCAATCTCTTCCTCCGAAACCAGCACAAAGGCGGCGTCAATCTCTGCCGCTGAAACCTCCAACTCCGCCACAGAGACGGCCTCCAAACTGTCGAACCGGCGGGTCAGTTCCAGTACGGCCTCATCTCCGCGCAGGCGGACTTCGGCGATGATCTCACGTACGGTCTGCTCTACTTCGCGTCCGCTCTCTTCACCGCGTGAAAGAATAACGTCGAATTTTTGAGAAAAACCGGCATCATTAATGTCAAGAAAGAGCATACATTATACCTTGTTCAGTGCGACTGGAGCAGATGCTCCAATCCCTGTATGATATGAGTAATACGAGCATTTTTCGTTTTAAGGCTGGCCCGGTTAACGATCAGGCGGGTGGTGATTTCGGCAATTGTTTCAACTTCGACAAGGCCGTTCTGGCGCATCGTTTCTCCGGTTGAAACCAGATCGACGATCCGGTCCGAGAGGCCGACCAGCGGTGCAAGTTCAATCGAACCATAGAGTTTGATAATCTCAACCTGCACCCCTTTGGCGGCAAAATAGTTTTCCGTCACATGCGGGTATTTTGTTGCGATACGAATATGTGACCAGCAGGAGGGATCGTCGCTCTTTGCAAGATTGGCAGGTTCTGCCACCATCATGCGGCAGTAACCGAATTTCAGGTCGAGCGGCTCATAGACATCCTTACACTGTTCCATCAGCGTATCTTTTCCCACAATTCCGAGGTCGGCACTGCCGTATTCCACATACGTCGGAACGTCGGTCGCCCGTACGATCATATACCGCATCCGCTGTTCCTGATTTTCGAAAATCAGCCTGCGGGAATCAGAGAGCAATTCGCGGCAGTCGATACCGATTTTCCCGAACATTTCAACTGATTCTTCAAGGATCCGCCCCTTCGGTATCGCAATGGTAATCCAGTCACTCATTCTTTAACTCTCACGATATCCGCACCGATGCCGGCAAATTTTTTCTCGATCGACTCATAACCACGATCCAGATGGTAGATGCGGGTGACTTCGGTAGTGCCTTCAGCGGCGAGACCTGCAAGAATCAGCGATGCCGATGCCCGCAGATCGGTGGCCATAACCGGCGCGCCGGACAACTTTTTGATCCCCTTGACAGTCGCCGTACTCCCTTCAACCGTGATGTCGGCGCCAAAACGCTGCAGTTCGGATACGTGCATGAAACGGTTCTCAAAAATATTTTCTGAAATGACACTGGCGCCCTCCGCGACACACATCATGGCCATGAACTGAGCCTGCATATCAGTCGGAAAACCGGGGTAGGGGCGGGTCTTGATGTTGACGCTTTTGAGCCGTTTCGGCCCTTTGACACGGACCACGCCATCGCGGCTGGTAATTTCAATTCCCGCATCCTGCATCTTGAATGACAGGGCATCAAGATGCTCCAGCTTCATACGGTGAATACGGATGTCGCCGCCGGTCATGGCTGCTGCGATCATAAATGTGCCGGCTTCGATCCGGTCCGGCATGACCTCATAATCGGCCGCGACAAGTTCGGATACACCCTGAATCCGGATGGTGTCAGTACCGGCCCCTTCGATTTTGGCACCCATGCGGTTCAGATATTGAGCCAGATCTACTATCTCTGGTTCTCTCGCGGCATTTTCCAGCAGGGTTTCGCCTTGAGCGGTCGCAGCCGCCATCATCAGATGTTCGGTGCCGCCGACGGTCGAGATATCGAAGTTGATGCGGGCACCCTTGAGGCGTCGGCACGTTGCTTCGAC
>VFJM01000397.1 GCA_009886055.1 Geobacter sp.
CTCTGCTTGCGGTGGTGGCGGAACTGGTAGACGCACCAGCTTGAGGGGCTGGCGGGGGCAACTCCGTGATGGTTCGATTCCATTCCACCGCACCAGTTAAATATCCGGCACAACCCGGATTGTAAAAAAGGCCCTGAGAAATCAGGGCCTTTTTTTGTTGCCGATGGTCTTATGCAGGCCATTTATAGATGCCGAAGAGTGATCGACCTGTTTGGCATTTTTACCAGAGGGGACAATATCCGTGATATCCTTACTCAACTCCGGTTTCTTGCACTACCAGCTGCCATACGAAGCAAGGACTTAGCCATAGTCGGCCAAGTCCTTGCTTTTTTTGGTGCGCCCGGTAGGACTCGAACCTACGACCTACGGCTTAGAAGGCCGTTGCTCTATCCAGCTGAGCTACGAGCGCATTAATAAAGCGGCAACGATGGTGAGTGCCGCTTCTGGAATACCTTTCTGAATGGTGCGACTATATCTTTCGCAGCCACTATTGTCAAGGTTTGTGGCTGTTTTGGGGAATAATGAAAAAACAATGATAACCCTTGGACGGGTTATCATATTTAGTGTGCATACTGCAGAAAGCGCACCGGTTCGATCAAGTCAAAACGGGCTAGCCGTTGCATTACTGGTGGCGGAAGAAAACCGGGAAATGCCACCAATACTCCTCTCACAACCTTTTTTAACCGCGTTACTGCTGCGGCAGGCGAAGATGCACGACCTGCCCCTTCCGGCCCAAATTTCCCAATGACTTGCCAAGAAAAGTGATGTTGACACCGGCGGCATTCCCCACATCGATGACAAAAAACTCCCGAGCTTTGCGGCTCAATTTATCCCCCGTCTTCAAGGTGATCTGGTAGGGAGGATTGCGGTCTTCGGTTATCTTAAGCCAGGTGTCTTCCGTTGCTTCAATAAGCAGATCAAGGTGGGTATCGTTTGGAGTTTGCGTCGTCTCTTTTGGGACGACCATTGCTGGCGGTGGTGCCTGGGGGACATTGGCCACAGCCTCCAGAGGCCGCTCTTTCACGGAGGGGGCAGGATTGGGAACGACTTCCTTCTGCTCGTCAACAGTCACGTTATGTTGAAAAATCCCAAGGGTTTCTTTCTGATGAAAGAAGGCATATATGATACAGGCGGTGGCAATAATCGCCACGGCAGGGACGGCGTACAAGAGATAACGCGTAAAGGGTTTGCGGTCAAAAGCGATCTGTGCTTTGACGACATTGACTTCTTCCGGCACGACCTGTATTTCGTCCACATAGCGCTGATAATGGGCAAGGATGATTCCCGCATCAATACCGATAGTTTCTGCATAGATCTGGATGAATTTTTTTGTAAAAACAGGCGCCGGGAGGAGATGAAACTCGCCGTTCTCAATAGCATTTAGAATGGTGGCGTTGATCCTCGTCTTAAGGAAGATGTCCTCGGTCGTCAACCCACGTGCTTCCCTGAGGGTTTTCAGATCTGGTAGCTTCTTCAGAGGGTCAGGTTTCACCCCTTCTTCGGTGGCAAGTGTTTTATTTTCTTTACTCATTTTCATAAGGTCCAAAATACGTCTGATGATAGCCACTTAGCGCTGTTTGTACGGCCACTTCTCAAGGGGAAAAGTGACCGTTTTGAAATTTGGTACGCCCGGACCGATTCGAACGGCCGACACCCAGGTTCGAAGCCTGGTGCTCTATCCAGCTGAGCTACGGGCGCAAATTAGTTTAGTGTTACGGATAACGGTATTGTGATTACCGCGTTGGGTGTTGCAATATCATTTATGCTCATATCTGTCGCTAATACTACTGTTGCAAAAGATGGAAATGAAGCTGGAGTTACAAATGTCGATAGGGCGACCGACAGGTGAACTGACGCGAGGCTTCCCACTACAATGCCAGAGTTATTATTCAGGAACAACAATTTTATCGTATTCGTTGAGGTCGTGTATGTTGCCGTAAGCGGAGAGGGGGTTACCGACGCGGCTATGTCGAATACATTGCCGGCGCCTTGGGTCATGCTTGCAGGTTGTACGCCACTGGGGAGTGGAATATCCACTTCCAGAAAACCCAGGTCGGATGGTTTCGTTGCAACGCTCAGAGAAAGAATCCCCGTTGAATATTGAATGGGACTGAAGCTCGCGGAGACAGCGCAATTGCCTGTGATTGGCGCGGTTGTAAAGATATTCCCCGCCAGTGTGCCGTCACAACCGGAGACAGAATCAATGCTATACCCGGAACCGGGGGTGATCTCAAATATTTTTGGAGACCCGTTGAAAACCGATTGGGGGGTATTGGGCTTGATTATGCCATTCTGTCCAGA
>VFJM01000336.1 GCA_009886055.1 Geobacter sp.
CTCACGGCAGGTAGGGATTGAGCGGCCCCTCGGCATACTCATCACGGGCGACCGGCATATAATCGGAACGGTAGAATTGCTGCACAACCTCGTCAGCAAAAAAAGCCCCCAGCTTGGTAGGTGTAATCCGGTGTTCATCTTCCACTACCAGACCATACTCTTTAAGCCGCGCCATTTTCTCCGGGAAAAAATTATCAACTGACTCCCCGGTGCGTTCTCGATAGATTTTCTTCTGCACGTAACTGTTTTTTAAGGGCAAAATCGCCGCCCAGCGTTTCTGTTCTTCTTCGTTTCTCACCAGGCCGCGATTGAGCGGCAGTTTACCCGCTGCAATCTGAGCGTAGTACTCATCAAAAAACTGGGTGTTCAAGCCATAACGGTCCCGCAGACTGCTGAAGGCGGTCAGGCCGAATCCGACTTCATCGTAGAGCATGCAGCACTGATTCCATGCATAGTGCGAAACATGCTTCTTCGTCCGGCAAAACACCCGCCGGATATTTTCGGTGAAGCCTCTTGATGTGAGCATGTTGATTGCAATTCGTTTCATCATCAACGTTTCATTATCATCAAGAACTCTCAACGACTGTTTTTCAATAACATTTTTAACCGGCCCCTGATAATCGCCGTAGGCTTCAACCTTGAGACGGTATATCTGGATTTCGTCCACATCCAGCGACATGGCCATCTCGATGTCGTCAATCCAGCTGTCGATAGTCTGACCGGGAAAACCGAAGATGAACTCGATATTGAGCTGATAGCCCAGTTTTCGAGACTCTTCAATGGAGTCGAGCACTTCCTTGACTCCATGGTGGCGGTTCATGTTGCGCAGTGTTTCGTTGTTCAGTGACTGGACTCCGATGGTGAGTCGGTCAACACCGTAATCGCGCATGATGCGCAGCCGTTCAGCTCCATCCGGACCCAGTAGTGTGTTGGGATCAACGTCGTAATTGAACTGGGTGCACTTTGAGAGATCAACGCGTTTGACAAAATAGTCGAGAAACCGTCTTAACTGGTCCGGTGTGAGATAGGTCGGCGTCCCCCCCCCTACAAGAATTGACCTGGCTTTGATCTTATCAATTCCAAGCTGCCGCATATAAATGTCCATCTCTTGTTCAAGGGCGGAAAGGTAGCGGTCCTTCTCCAGTTCATGCCCCGGGCCAAGTTTGACCGGATAGTGGCAGAAGAGGCAGCGTTTTTCGCAGAAGGGAATATGGGTATAGATGTCAAGAAGTCCGTCTTCGGGCAGTTGGTAGCCCTTGAAAAAATCTTCCTGAGTGATCGGCGGATACATGGTTATAGGGGGATAGTGGACACCGGAAGGGAAGAATTCTCCACCCTTGTTAATAAACCCGAGATCTTTCAGCGTCCGGTACTGTCCCATGAACTGTTCCGCGTCGGCAAGCAGTTCGGTTCGATCAAATCTCTGAATCTCCGTCATTATTTCATATCCTTTCATGCAGCATCCCGGTTTTACCCTGGATAGCGTTTAGATTGTCTGCAGAACTGCTAAACCGTATTGCCGCTTGTACAAAGCACGATGACACCAATCGTGGCAACAACAGCGCCGATTACCGCCTGTAATGTCACCTTTTCCTTGAGAAGAAACGCCGCCACCGGAAGAACAAAAATAGGTTCCGTCGAGATGAGGCTGTTTGCTACAGCAACAGTGGTGTACTTGAATGCGACTATCGCCAGCCAGAATCCTCCAAGAGTGATGACGCAGACAGAAAGGGCAAACTTTACCATCAGCCTGGCATCCCTGAACGGAGTCACCCAGCTTCCAAGCCTGCGTGTCGCGATACCAACCAGGAGCATGCCCATTGTCCCGGAAAACATGCGAATGAAGGTTGCATACAGGGTGGAAACCTCGGCCAACCCTTTTTTGGTGAGTATTACCGAAAAGGACATCAGCAGGATCGAGATCAGCCCCAGAATTATGCCCCGCAGTGAAGACGTCCCTTTTTCGGTACCACCCGAAAACATGCCAATGGCAATGCCCGTAATGATCAGGCCGATTCCTGCCCACCCCTGTAAAGGGAGCGTTTCCCCCAGCAGAAGAACAGCCAGGAGCACCGTAACGACCTGGCCGAAGGTAAAAAGCAGCGTAATCGTCTGTGGACTAACCTCTTTCAGGGCACTAAAGAAAAAAGTATCGGAAAGCGCAATACCGAGGACCCCGCTCAGAATCAGATAGAGATACGCCTCCCTGCCGATATTTGCATAGCCGCCAAACAGCAGTGTTAGTACCCCGAGAAGCAGAACACTCACAGCCCCCTTAACAAGGGTCATTGCAAATGAGGAGAGCGATTCCCCCAACTCTTTAAAAAGAACCGCGCCGATTGACCAGGAAGCGGCCGAACCGAGCGCGGCAAGTATACCAATTGTATTGTTTGAAATAGTCAAGCAGGACTCCAAGTCCCTAATAAAAGCTATAACTTCTGGAATTTCAGAATGTAGCGCTGTGGGATGAACTGGAACTCTTTCAGATACTTAAAGCCGTATTGTTGCATTTGGCCGATAATGAGGTTTTTATCAATGTAGGGCGCATGATAGGGAAGAACGCCGTCGGGAACAAGGCCGTTATCGGCTACGTAGAGAATGCCGCCCTTCTTCAGCACGTTCTTGATGCTCTCGACAAACTGGTCCTTCGCCTCCTCTTTGTAGGCCACATAGATGATGTGGTACAGGGAGCAGATCCATGCCACGTCGACCTGTTCGTTCGCCATGCCGATGGTGTGGTCAGTCGTGAGTACGGTCTGGACATTGTTCATGGCATTCTTGCTTGTAAAGCCGTTGATGTAGTCGAGGTGTTCCTGAACGTTGTCGATGGCGAAGACTTTGCCCTTTTCACCGACCAAACGGGAGAACTTGTAGGTAAAATAACCGGGCCCGCTACCGATGTCGGCGATCTTCATCCCGGGCTTCAGTTTCAGGGCCTTGATCATGGCGCTGGACTTTTCCCAAAGTTCCCTTTTCGGGTTGTTGAAGAGGATAAAGTCTTCAAGGAAAGCGCGCCGCTTCATTCCTTCGGCAGGATCAATGTCCTTGATTTCCGCAAGTTTGTACTTGCGATTGAGGTATTCTTTCAGCTGGGAGAAATCGTCGTCCGCGAAAAAACGATAGTAACTCTCGAAGGTTTTGTCAGTCATGAACTTCGGCTTTTCTGCCTCCGGCGCGAGCATGTATTCAATTATCCATTGCAATGCGGTATAGTCGCCACCGTAATTTTCCCTGGGTATGATCTTGTCGTAGATCGCCAGGGCTTGTTTAGCAGATTCAATGTTCTTGGTAGTTAGAAAATCCATGACTAACTTTGCCGCCTTGATTCCGTCATCGGTCAGGCTGGTGGAATCGATACTCTGCATATTGACCAGCGATTTTTTTGAGGAAATCCTGATAGTCACATCTTTAGATTTCTGCGCGGCATATCCCACATTGCTGAATGAAATGACCGCCACTGCCAAAAGAA
>VFJM01000228.1 GCA_009886055.1 Geobacter sp.
CTGCTAGGTTTTGGTCTTAGCGGACTTGCCTTCTACAGAAGACGCACGGCTAAGAATTAGAATAACTATTCAGCGCTTTGTCACAACGAACATAAAATCCCACCAATCCCCCTTTTAAATAGGGGGGGGCTTAAAATACCCCCCTATTTTTAAGGGGGAGTATTTTTGCGCGTAATGGTGTACAAGAAAACACCTGTCAGACATGACAGCTGAAATTAATTAAAACCGTGCTGACAGGTGCGAAGAGGACTTACAATGACCAGAATCACCCTCAACAAAAACGAAGACCGTCGTATCAAGTCCGGCCACCCCTGGGTATTCAGTAATGAGATCCGCGAAGTAGCGGGGGATCGTGCTGCCGGAATCGTGGCAGAACTCTATGACGCGGCCGGCGGTTTTATCGGTGTCGGTTATTACAACCCGCATTCGCTGATCGCCTTCCGGCTGGTTTCGCGACAACGGGATGATATCGACACACCAGAGTTCTTTGAAGGGCGCATTGCCGCGGCCCTGGCCCACCGCACGGCGCGCTATCCCGGTCTGACCACCTTCCGTGCCGTATATGGTGAGAGTGATTTTCTGCCGGGTCTGGTGGTTGACAAATACGGCGATTACCTGTCTCTGCAGCTCCTTTCGGCCGGTATGGACAGTCGGCGCGAACAGATCGTGGCGGCGCTCCGGAAAGTGTTTGAACCGCTCGGAATCATTGCCCGTAACGATGTGGGTGTCCGCAAGCTGGAAGGGCTGGATGAACAGGTCGAGCTGCTGTGGGGCGAAATTCCGGAAAAGGTCGAGATGGAAGAGAACGGCCTTTCGTTTCAGGTAAATTTGCGGGAAGGGCAAAAGACCGGCGGTTTTCTGGATCAGAAGCAGAACCATCTGCTGTTGCGTGAAATCTGCGCCGGGAAGGATGTGCTCGACTGTTTCTGCTACACCGGCGGCTGGGCGGTGCATGCCGCGTCGTTCGGGGCAGGGTCGGTCGTCGGACTCGACATTTCGCAGCGTGCTGTGGGGCAGGCCAGCAGCCATGCCAAGCTGAACAGAGTGTCCGACCGGGTGAAGTTCGAGGAGTGCGATGCCTTTGAACGGCTGCGCTCGCTCCATCAGGAAGGGCGCCGTTTCGGAGTGATCGTGATGGACCCCCCCGCTTTCGTCAAGAGCCGCAAGAACATCGCCGAGGCGACCAAGGGGTATCTGACCGTCAACCGCAGGGCGCTGGAACTGCTGGAATCGGGTGGCTACCTGATCACCTGCTCCTGCTCGTATCACATGGGGCGAGAAGCGTTCCGCGACATGCTGATTCAGGCGGCACGGTTGGCCAAGCGTGAGGTGCGGCTGGTGGAAACCTGCAGTCAGGCGGCGGATCATCCGGTACTGCTGTCGTTCCCGGAGTCGGAATATCTTAAATGCTTTGTGCTGCAGGCGGTGTGA
>VFJM01000274.1 GCA_009886055.1 Geobacter sp.
AAAACACCGTTCACCCCCTTTTCAATCGTTTCTCCTCAAAAATCATATCGATCGCCAGCAGAAAAACCCCGACGCAGATCAGAGAATCGGCGACATTAAAGGCCGGCCAATGGTACCGGTACCAGTGGGCGTCAAGAAAGTCGATGACTTCCCCCAGACGGACCCGGTCGATCAGGTTGCCGACGGCGCCCGAAAAAATCATCGCCAGCGACGTATGTGCCAGCCTCTGGTCGTCACGCAGCCTGCATAAGGCGATCAGAATGACAAGCGCCGCTACGGTTGAAACGGTGATGAAAAACGGCAGCCGCCACGATGCGTTGGAGAGGAAGCTGAAGGCGGCCCCCTTGTTTCTGACGTAGGTGAGATTGAAATAGTTTTCAATAATCGGGATCGAGTCGAACAGCCGCATGCTGCGATCAATGGCGAATTTTGTGATCTGGTCGATGATTATGCCAACGATGGAGATAAGGGCGAACAGGGTGTAGCGAGTTTTCATGGTTTAATCCGGTGCATCCGGGGAACGCAGTCTCTGCTGCGTCCCCCGGGAGTTTGATAGTGGTGCGATTTGTCCCATATCGGAAGCAGGTATCAGGTGACGGCAGTCGTGCATTTGGGGCAGATGGTCGGGTGTTCGGCAACCGTGCCCAACTCTTCACTGTAATACCAGCAGCGCTCACACTTCACACCCGGTGCCGCGGTAACCTGGACTTTCAACCCTTCCAGGTTTTCCGACGTCCAGTATTCCCCCTCCAGATCCGGTGCCAGGGTCGCCTTCGATACGATAAAAATGCTGTTCAGTTCGGCTGCATACTCCTGAAGAAATGCGGACAGTTCCGCGGGGGCGGCGATGGTTACGGCGGCATCAAGAGAATGACCGATGGTCTTGGCTACCCGGGCCAGTTCGAGGGCTTTTGAAACATCCGAGCGCACTTTTATGATGCGCTCCCAGCGGGCTGCCAGGGCGTCATCTTGCCACTCAGGATTACGAGCGGGAAACTCTGCCAGATGCACGCTCTCCTCGCGCACTCCCGGCATGAACTGCCATACTTCGTCAGAGGTGAACGAGAGCACCGGAGCGAGAACGCGCACCAGGGTGTCGAGGATGCGGCACATGACCGTCTGGGCGGAGAGCCGCTCCAGGGAATCCGCCTTGCTGGTGTACATCCGGTCTTTAAGGATATCGAGGTAAAATGAACTCATCTCGGTCGTACAGAACCCGTTCACTTCCTGGTAGATGACATGGAATTCAAGGTCCTGATAGGCGCCGAGGATCCGCCCTTTCAGTATTTCAAGCTGGTGCAGGGCCCACCGGTCGATTTCCGGCATCTCGGAAAACGGCACCGATTGGGTTGCCGGATCGAAACCGTTGATATTGCCGAGAATGTAGCGGCAGGTGTTCCGGATGCGGCGATACGCTTCCGCTACCCGGGTCAGGATCTCCTGCGATATGCGGGTGTCGTCCTGGTAGTCCATGGCGGAAACCCAGAGGCGGAGAACGTCGGCTCCGAACTTCTTGATGACATCTTCGGGAGCCACGACATTACCAACGGATTTGCTCATCTTGCGCCCCTGGCCGTCAAGGACGAAACCGTGGGTCAGTACGCTTTTATAGGGTGCAACCCCCCGGGTGCCGACGCTCTCAAGCAGGGAAGAATGGAACCAGCCGCGATGCTGGTCGCTCCCCTCAAGATACATATCGGCCGGTGAATGCAGTATCGGATTCGGCTCCAGCACCGCTGCGTGCGAAACTCCCGAATCGAACCAGACATCCAGAATATCATTTTCCTTCTCCAGGGCTGCAGAACCGCATTTCGGGCAGACCGTTCCGGCGGGGAGGAGTCTCTCGGCGCTCCAGTCGAACCAGACATCCGAGCTTTCCTTTTTGAAGATTTCCGCCACGTGGTCCATGAGCGTGCCGTCGGCGATGTACTCGCCGCAGGATGTACAGGAGAACGCGGTAATCGGCACGCCCCAGGAACGCTGACGGGAAACGCACCAGTCAGGGCGATTCTCGATCATGCCGTAGATCCGCTCGCGCCCCCATTTCGGAATCCACTCTACCTGGTCGATGGCTTTCAGCGCCTTGTCGCGCAGGTCGTTGGCCTTCATGCTGATGAACCACTGTTCGGTGGCGCGGAAGATGATCGGCTTTTTGCAGCGCCAGCAATGCGGGTAGGAATGGCTGATTTTAGAGGTCTGGAGGAGCGCCCCAACCTCGATCAGTTTGTCGATCACGCTCTGATTGGCGGGGAACACCTGCTGGCCGCCGAAAAACTCGACAGTTGCCAGATATTTTCCGTGGTTATCGACCGGATTGTAGATCTCCAGCCCCTCTTTAAGCGCCAGCTCATAATCTTCCTGGCCGTGGCCGGGGGCGGTATGAACACAGCCGGTGCCGGCTTCCAGAGTAACATGTTCACCCAGCAGCACGATCGAATCACGATCATAAAAGGGGTGCTGGCACCGCTTGCGCTCGAGTACTCCCGCCTTGAATGTTGCGATGACCTCGCCGGTCAGGCCGACTGCGGCCAGGAAAGAATCCTTGAGCCCTTCCGCGACGATCAGCACACCCTTTTCGGTTTCCAGAGCGACATAATCGAACTCGGGGTGAAGCGCTACGGCCAGGTTGGCCGGGATAGTCCAGGGGGTGGTCGTCCAGATGACGATGTAGGCCTGCTTGCCGGCCAGTTCCGGGATGGCAGCCGAAACATCATCCTGCAGGGCGAAGCGGACGAAGATGGAGGGGGAGGTGTGGTCGGCATACTCGACCTCGGCCTCGGCCAGAGCCGTCACGCATGAGGAGCACCAGTGCACCGGCTTGCGGCCGCGATACAGTCCGCCGTTATGGGCAAAACGGGCCAGTTCGGCTGCGGTCAGCCCTTCGTATTCATAGTTCATCGTCAGGTAGGGATTTTCCCAGTCACCAAGGATTCCCAGGCGCTTGAATTCCTCTTTCTGGATATCGACGAATTTGGCGGCGTAGGTCCGGCATTCGCGGCGCATCTCCAGTTTGCTCATTGTGTGTTTCTTCGACCCCAGATTTTTTTCCACCTGCAGCTCGATCGGCAAGCCGTGGCAGTCCCACCCCGGCACGTACGGCGCGCGAAAACCTTCCATCCGTTTGACTTTGAGCAGGATGTCCTTGAGGGTTTTATTGAGAGCATGGCCGATATGGATATGGCCGTTGGCGTACGGGGGGCCGTCATGCAGAACGTAGAGCGGCTTGTCTTTGCCGCTCGCCTCCAGTTTGGCATAGAGGTCGTTCTGCTCCCATTTTGCGAGCATTTCCGGCTCCCGTTGATACAGGTTGGCCTTCATCGCGAAATCGGTCTGCGGCAGGTTAAGGGTGTCTTTATATTCCATGGGAAGCTGTCTCCGTTTCAGGTTCGTTAAAACTGTACTAAACTACAGATATGAGGACGGAATGTCAAGGAATCGGGCGGGGAATTCAGGGATAGACGGGGGATGTGCAACCGATGCGCGCTGTCATTGCTTCGACAGATACAGGCTTATGGCAAGGAGCTGTTGATAGGCACTACAGTTATTTTGATCATATTCAGCCGGTGTCACTCGGTGCGGCCATAGTGCTGTAGCTCTTCCCTTACCACCTCACGCAGTATACTTTCCAGGGATTTGTGCTGCATTGCCTCGTGCAGCGTCGAGTTGATAAGGGTTTGATAACCACGGGTTCCGGCCTGTGCCTTGAACCAGGCTACTATCGAAGCATCAAGCATTATCGTAACTCGCTGTTTGCCGAGTTGCTCATTCACAGCCTGACTCCATTCGTCAGTGTTCACAGTCGCCAGCCCTACGCGGCGTTTTGCGCCGGCAATCCGTTCAGCGGTGATCACCGGGGCAACATTGCAATCATCATGCACAGGAGAAGAAGAGTTCCGTTTCATGTCGTTCCGCCTTTCTCATAGAAATTATTCGTATTTCTGATTCACTCTCGGTATGGCATACCACCACTACTGCCAGCCCCAAGAGCCCCATTGTAATAAACCGAGTTTCACCATATTCAGGCCCGTCATCCATCATCGTAAGCGTGGGGCCGTTGAATATCCGGGAGACATCAGCAAAATCAAGACAGTGCTTTTTAAGATTCTTCAGCCGTTTTGTCTCGTCCCAAGAATATTTCATATGATTATTATACGCATTATAATGCATATTGCAACAGGTGTAAGTAGTCTTTTACGTCCTTACCCTCGTTACCAGGCTCCCGCTTGTGAACGACACAGCCCGTGCTTACCGAATAGTGCAAGCAGGAGCGCGCCGTGCCGCTGGTCTGAGTGATTGAAATTTGAGCCCATGACGTATTGTGTCACGTCCCTGTGTTACCCTCTCCCCATCCTGCTTGTCGCCGGAATTACCTTAATTAAAATTTAAAATCATGGCAAAAATGGGTAAAAACTGCTATGGCAAGGAGGGGATAAATAGTGAGACTCACTGCTTATCCTTTGATTCGAAGATGTCCCTATTTGTTCTTGTATTTAAACAAGGAGCATGTGACATGACAAAAAGTGAACTTATACGCGTGGCTGTCTTTGAAGGAAAACATATTCGAAAAATCTTGCATGAGGACGAATGGTGGTTCTCAGCCATTGATGTCGTGGAAATTCTCACCGGGAGTAGTATCCCTAAACGTTATTGGAGCGATCTCAAGCGAAAGCTCGCCAAGGAAGGTTATTCCGAGTTGTACGAAAAAATCGTACAACTGAAATTTGCAGCCGTCGATGGCAAATTTTACTTCGGTCGGGCAAGCCGGTGGTGACGGGTGAAAATTTCAAGGGGTTGGCGGGTAAGGGAAAGAAGGAGATAACGTCGTAAGCTGAAGGAGGGGCTCCGGATGCCTATGAACTGGCACGTTCGGTAGCCAACAAAGCTACAGAAAAATACGACCTCTTCTTGACTGACGAATTTTTAAGTGCCGATTATGCGGCATCCAAGCTCGATGCTGAGGCGGCGTTTAACACTATTAAAGACGTAATCACCGGGGAGTAGAAAGCTCCGGATTGTATTCGTTCTTGCATTACCTGCCTCGATTCTGTTATTCTTCAAAACCGTTTTACCTCTTGATATGATCACTGAAAGGATCACAAATAATGTTGAAAATGTTTGATTATCTGTTCGGAATGTTTTCCAACGACCTGGCCATCGACCTCGGTACTGCCAACACGTTGGTGTATCTGAAGGGGAAGGGGATCGTGGTTCGTGAGCCTTCGGTTGTTGCGGTGCAGAAAATGCCCAACGGCCAGCAGAAGGTTCTTAAAGTCGGCATGGAAGCCAAGGCGATGCTCGGGAGAACTCCCGGTTCCATAACCGCTATTCGTCCCATGAAGGACGGTGTCATTGCCGACTTTGACATCACTGAAGAGATGCTGCGCTATTTCATTCATAAAGTACACAACCGCAAGACCCTCGTCCGTCCCCGCATCGTCATCTGTGTGCCGTCCGGCATCACCCAGGTCGAGAAGCGCGCGGTCAAGGAATCGGCCGAGTCGGCCGGTGCCCGGGAGGTGTATCTGATCGAAGAACCGATGGCGGCCGCCATCGGCGCCGGGCTCCCCATCACCGAAGCGTCCGGCAACATGATTGTCGATATTGGCGGCGGCACAACTGAAGTTGCCGTAATTTCACTGGCCGGTATCGTCTACGCCCAGTCCACCCGTATGGGGGGGGACAAGATGGATGAGGCGATCGTTCAGTATATCCGCAAAAAATACAACCTGCAGATCGGTGAGCGCTGGGCAGAAAAGATCAAAATCGAGATCGGTGAAGCCTATCCCGGTCCGGAAACTCTGGAGATGGAAGTCAAGGGCCGTGATCTGGTCTCCGGTATTCCCAAGACCATCAAGGTTAATTCGGACGAAATCCGCGAAGCTCTCAAGGAGGCGGTCAACTCCATTGTCGATACGGTGAGGATCTGTCTGGAAAAGACGCCACCTGAACTGGCGGCCGATATTGTTGATCAGGGCATTTTCCTGGCCGGTGGCGGCGCCCTGCTGCGTAACCTGGATCTGCTGCTGCGCGAGGTCACTAAAGTACCGGTGCTTATTGCTGAAAACCCGCTTGACTGCGTCTGTCTCGGCTCTGGACTTGTTCTGGATGAGCTTGATCTGCTGCGTCGTGTCTCAATTTCATCCTGATTTTTCGTCACAGGGTCACAGAGAACAAAAGCTCTGTGACCCTGTGGAATAGAGCCTTTCCAGACCCCCTATGATATCCCCCACTATTGACATACTCGTTCCTGTCTGGAACAACCCGTTTGAAACCCGAGCCTGTCTCGCGTCGATTCTCGATCACTCATCCGGTTCACGTCTGGTTATTGTCGACAACGGCAGCAGCCGTGAGACGGAGCTGATGCTGGAGGAGTTCTCCGAGTCATTGGGAGATCAGGGGCTGTTTATCAAGTCCGAAAGGAATATCGGGCTGGTTGCTGCCATCAATCTCGGCCTGGCACGTTCTGACAGCGATTATACCGTCATCGTCCGTCCGCATGTGTCACTGCAGGCCGGATGGCTGGAAGCTTTGGTGAACGCAGCAGAGACTACCGGCGCCGGGCTTGTCTCGCCGCTGTTCAGCGGGACGGGGGCCCCGAGCCTGTCGAACCTGGCTCCGGGGTGCACGACCATGGAGAGCTGCGCGGTTTCTTTTACGACACTTGTGATGCGCACCGAAATGCGTATGGTTGTCGGTACGTTCCGTGATGATCTCGACGGAAATGAGTGGTGCCTGAAAGAGTATGTACGGCGTGTTGCTGCGCACGGGTATCGCACCTGCATCACCGGGCGCCTCCGTTTGTCCTGTTCTGAAGGGCAGCGGTTCGGTTCGGATCAGCGCAGAAGTGAGATGATACAGAATAGCCGTTCAGAGTACATCTCCCGGTGGGGCATTGACCGTCATTATTGCGTTTATTTTGGCGCGGAAGCCGATGCCGGTTCTCTTGGCGATACTGTTGCCGCCATTCTTGACGGTGCCCGCCAGGGGCATCGTTTTACGCTGCTGCTGCATCGCCGCCAGTATTACGCGTTCCGGAAAATGGGATGGAACGGACTGCATACCGGAATAGAGCTGCACAAGGTCTCGCTCCTGTTTCCTTTGCGGGATCTTCAGCGAAAGATTACGGCGCTCAGGAGCGTTTCACCGGATCTGAGCGCGGTACGGGGAGGCAGCGGTGTTGCCTTTCCGGGCGTTGACGCCGCCATCTCACTGGACGAACTGCTCAGCAGCATTCATGCCCGCACAACCACCGGTGCGGTACAACATTAGGGAGGCAT
>VFJM01000369.1 GCA_009886055.1 Geobacter sp.
ATTGCGTTAACGAAGATATTTCTGCCGGTGCAGAAAACGAGTTCTGACTTCCTGATATAAACTCTGACAAATTACAGTGTTATCGGAGTTGAGTCAAACAAATTCTGGGAGGATTTCGGGTACGGACTTACTAATCAAGGGTTGTGCGCAGACGTTTTTTTTCAGAAGTGATTCTTTTTCCGGAGAGGCGGTTCTCTTTGGCCCGCTTCGGCACACGGGTCGAGATGCGTTTCTTGACCTTCCGCTCGCGACGTTCCAGCGCGACACGCAGGCGTTCCATCGCGACCTCGCGGTTTTGAAACTGACTGCGATTTTCCGAGGCCTGGGCAACGATCCCGGTCGGCAGATGGCGGATGCGCACCGCCGAATCGGTCGTATTGCGATGTTGCCCCCCCGGGCCGGAGGCGCGGTAAAATTCGACCTTTATGTCGGAGTCTTTTATTTCAATCACAACTTCAGCCCCTTTAGTCTCTTACCACTTGAATCTTTACAATATGTGAGCAACATATACAGCAAAACCGGCCTCACGCGGAGACGCAAAGACGCGATAGGTTAAAGCCAAGATTCAAAGCAGGTTTAAAAGCCTTTCTTTGCGGCTTAGCGTCTTTGCGTGAAACAAAAGACTTCGGTTTTCGGTGTGCTTGGCTCTGGTTCTCAAAAACTGTCCCGCATCTTGACCAGCAGGTACAGGCAGCCGATTCCGACGGCCGCCATTAGAACGTCGCGCCCCCACGGGATCGGCCGGTCCAGCATGGAATAGAGCAGCGGGTCGAGCAGAGCCGTGGTCAGCAGGCCGACACCCCCCCATGAGAGCAGTTTTTTCATCGGGCGCACCTTCCAGCCAGGCTGCCCGATTTGACGCAGACCGCATATTTGAGATAGCGCCCTTCCGGAAAGGTGACCGGATAGGGGAAGTCTTCCGGCTGGCCAAGCAGGGAGATCACCCGCAGATCACACGCGCCCTGGAGTGCTCCCCGTCGCAGCTCTTTGAGGTATTCGGCGACATCTACCTTCTGGTGATTGGATGACGTTATCAAAAGCCCGTTGTCGGTCAGCAACGGCAGAGCCGCCGCCACCAGGTCAGAGGTGCCGCCGCGAGTGGTAAAACGGCTCCTGGCTGTGGTGGAAAAAGAGGGGGGGTCCATCAGGATAACGTCGTATCGTTTCCCGCTCAGTGCCAGTTTGCTCAATACGGCGAGACAGTCGCCAACGATGAATTCATGCTGCCGGATGTTGAGACGGTTGGCAGCGAAATTGTCTCTGGCCCAGTCGGTGTAGCCGGCCGAGGCATCCACACCCGTTACCTGTGCCGCGCCGGCTGCGGCTGCCGCCACCGAAAACGCACCGGTGTAGGCAAACAGGTTGAGCACCCGTTTTCCCTCCACCCGCAGCATCAGGTCG
The DNA here is from genome assembly GCA_009886055.1 of Geobacter sp. Taxonomy (GTDB): domain Bacteria; phylum Desulfobacterota; class Desulfuromonadia; order Geobacterales; family Pseudopelobacteraceae; genus JACRCG01. The sequence goes on from VFJM01000369.1 coordinate 1,402, forward strand.
CGCCGATTGCGGCGTTGATCAAGGAACAGCCCGGTGTTCAGCCCCTGTTCCAGGCTTACCAGAAAGGTGAGGCCGTTCTCCCGGACTTCCAGGCGTTGCGGCGCCGCTTTTCCACCCAGAAGGCGTCCGTAATTCTTGCTGTCACTGACCGCTTCCAGCTCGCGGGTCTTCTGCGGGCGGCTTTTCTCGTACATACCGAGCGGCGACAGCAGCTCCTGCAGAATCTGTGTTACCAGCTTCAGGTGCGGCCGCCAGCCGGCACAGTAAAGCTGCAGCATCAGGTAGTCGGCATAGCGGTCAACCGTCAGCCCCGGCAGGCCATCCCCCTCGGCGTTCACTACACGGTATGCGGTGGAATCGTTCAGATCGGCATGGTGGCGGCGCAGCTCTATGGCGCTCCGCAGCCGCTCCGTCAGCCAGGGGCGATCAAGCTGTATCCGTTTCCGGTCCAGTACCCGCGCGATGATCCGATCCTCCGGATCAAGCAGAGCTGTCGCGAGAAAACGCCCCTGGCCATCGCACAGCTCTACGCACTGCCCGGGGGTGCCGGCCGGCCACTTCCGGGTATAGGCATCGGCTACGACCCAGGGGTGACCCAGCTCCAGCATTCTGGCAGTTTCGGGGCCAACGACCCGTGCAGTATCCCTCGTCTTCACATGACTCTCCATATCTTATTTTGAAAACCTCCCGCCGCAATCTTCCTGACCGCCACGGATCTTCTCGACGGCGTGACCGATTGTCGGCCAGACCGCCTCCAGGTTTTCCAGCGCAGCTCTGGGGCTGCCGGGGAGGTTGATGATCAGCGACTGGTTGCGAATGCCGGCCACCGCCCGGGAGAGGGACGCCATCGGCGTTTTCTCCAGGCTCTTGATGCGCATCAGCTCGCCGAGCCCCGGGATCACCCGCTCCACAACCTGCAGCGTCGCCTCGGGAGTTATGTCACGGGGCGAAACGCCGGTACCGCCGGTGGTCAGGATCAGGTCGGCCGCATCGGCGTCTGCCCATTCCGTCAGCACTTCCACGATCTGCCCGAACTCATCGGCAATAATACGGGACTGAACGGTGCCTACCCCCCGCTCCGCCAGCCAGGCCGCCAAGGCGGGGCCGCTTTCGTCAACCCGTTCGCCACGCGAACCCTTGTCGCTCAAGGTCAGGATAGCTGCTCTCATCAATTCTCCTCCTGAAAAACCATGTACTATGAATATATTCATCTGCAGTTGTCGGTCGGGTCGTTCGAGCAAATCGGATGAGGCGGCATTATAGTGCAGTTGCCGGGTCCGGTCTAGGTGATTTATGTGAGGAGTTTTTATATTCCTTTCCAAAACAGGCATATTCGATGATAGAATGGTTTGATCTGCTGCATTTAAAAAATAATCCTTTCCGGAGGTGCCTGCTGCAATGCTAAAGCTAAAAGATCCCACCCTGTTGAAGCAACAATGCTATCTGAATGGTCAGTGGCTGGCCGCCGACAGCGGAGCCGTCATTGACGTAACCAACCCGGCCACCGGCGCGAAGCTGGGGACGATTCCCAAGATGGGTATCGACGAGACCCGTCGCGCCATTGAGGCAGCGAACTGCGCCCTGCCGGCCTGGCGCGCCAAAACCGCCAAGGAACGCTCCGCTGTCCTGCGCCGCTGGTTCGAGTTGATGATGGCCAACCAGGACGACCTGGCAATCATCATGACCGCCGAGCAGGGGAAACCGCTGGCTGAATCAAAGGGGGAGATCGCCTATGCCGCCTCGTTCATCGAATGGTTTGCCGAAGAGGGGAAGCGTATCTACGGGGACACCATCCCCGGCCACACGGCAGACAAGCGTATCGTGGTCATCAAGGAACCGATCGGCGTCTGTGCGGCGATCACCCCGTGGAACTTCCCCTCCGCCATGATCACCCGCAAGGCCGGCCCGGCTTTGGCTGCCGGCTGCACCATGGTGGTCAAGCCGGCCACAGCCACCCCCTTCTCTGCCCTGGCGTTGGCCGAGTTGGGCGAGCGGGCCGGAATCCCGGCCGGCGTATTCAGCGTCATCACCGGCTCTGCGGCCGCCATCGGGGGCGAAATGACCGCCAACCCGATCGTGCGCAAGCTGACCTTTACCGGCTCGACCGAGGTCGGCAAGCAGCTGATGGTGCAGTGCGCTGCTACAGTCAAGAAGGTGTCGCTGGAACTGGGGGGCAATGCCCCATTCATTGTGTTCGATGACGCTGATCTGGATGCCGCCGTAGAAGGAGCGATCGCCTCAAAATACCGCAATACCGGCCAGACCTGCGTCTGCACCAACCGCCTGCTCGTTCAGGCTGGAGTCTATGACGCCTTTGTCGAGAAGTTGATTGCGGCGGTGGCAAAGATGAAGGTGGGGGACGGGCTCACGGGCGAGTTCCAGCAGGGGCCGCTGATCGACATGGCCGCAGTGGAAAAAGTAGAGGAACATATCGCAGATGCGGTGAACAAGGGGGCTAAAATTGCCCTGGGCGGCAAACGTCACACCCTGGGAAGCAGCTTTTTTGAACCGACCATCATTACCGATGTGACCCCGGAGATGTTGGTGGCCAGAGAAGAAACCTTCGGTCCGCTTGCGCCGATCTTCAGGTTCAGCACCGACGCCGAGGCCATTCAGATGGCCAACGACACCGAGTTCGGTCTGGCCTCATACTTCTACACCCGGGATATCAACCGGGTCTGGAAGGTGGGCGAGGCGCTGGAATACGGCATGGTCGGCATCAACACCGGCCTGATCTCCACCGAGGTGGCTCCCTTCGGAGGGATGAAGGAATCCGGAATCGGCCGCGAAGGCTCCAAATACGGCATTGAGGAATTCATCGAAGTGAAATACCTCTGCATGGGAGGTATTTGATCGCGTGCCTCGGATTTCTTGCGTTTAGTCTTGTCGGGAATCCAGGACAACTGGCTTAAGGAGACGGCATGAGAACAGCCACCCGCATAGTGGTCGCTCGTGCTCTGAGGCATACCATATTATTTTTTATTGTATCTCATTAGCAGTTCAAGCTGCATGGCCAAGCAAATACTGAACAGACTCGTTCAATATCTAATTTACTCTAATAATTATCTTGACAAATATCTTCCATTGCGCCAATGCATTATAACTGTACGGCTTTTGCAACGAAATGAACCGTTTCGACGGAGTCAACGTGAATGCCAGCCCATCCGAAAAGTTCCGGAAAGAGCAGTCAGCCCGTTTTCGCATGCACATTCCGGAATGGCTTTGCCTTGGCCAATGGCTCCCCTGGCTGGTGCTTGTTGCCGGCCTGATCGTTACCTGCCTGTTATGGCGGCATGAGCAGCAGATAGCCTTACGGGAACTGAAGGCCAACTTTGAATTCCGCGTACACCAAGACGTCACCCTCATTGAACAACGCAGGATGGCCTACGAGCAGGTCATGCGCGGGGTACAGGGTTTGTTTGCCGCCTCCAGGGTTGTGGGCCGCACGCAATTCCGTGATTACGTCGCAGCGCTGCAGCTTGAAACGAACTATCCCGGCATCCAGGGGGTGAGTTTTGCGCTGAATGTGCCGCTGGCGCA
>VFJM01000034.1 GCA_009886055.1 Geobacter sp.
CGACACCTTCGGCCATGAATTTGGGGATATTCTGCTGATAGAGATTGCCCGCCGGCTGGAAACGGTCTGTGGGGAGAGTTGCGTTGTGTCCCGATTTGTGGGGGATGAATTTACGGTAATTTCGCCACTGTCGGCGGGTGCCCACGATGCACGGCAGCGTGCCGATGAGATTCTCAGTGCCATGAATGATGTCTTTGTTGTCAAGGGGACTGAGATCATCGCTACCGCAAGCATTGGCGTGGTGCTCTACCCGGAGGATGGAGAAAGTGTGGAAAGCCTTTTGAAAAACGGCGAAGCCGCCATGTACCAGGCCAAGAAAGATGGGAAGAACGCCATCTGCTTTTACACCCGCGAATTGAACAGCCGGCTGGAGCATCGCTTTGCTCTGGAGGCAAAGCTTCATAAAGCGATTGAACGAGGCGAGTTCAGCCTCAACTATCAGCCGCAGATCAACCAGGCAAAAGGCTCGATTGTTGGTGTTGAAGCGCTTCTGCGCTGGACACCGACGGGCGAGCCCCCCGTTTCTCCCGTTCTGTTTGTGCCGATTCTCGAAGAGTGCGGCATGATCGTGGCGGTTGGCGAATGGGTGCTGTGGCAGGCCTGTTCGCAAGCTGTCGCATGGCAGAAACTCGGCCTGCCGGAACTGCGCATGTCGGTCAACATCTCGGCCTTGCAGTTCATGCGCAGTGATCTTGATGTTGCCGTCAAACGGGTGCTGGAAGCTACCGGGCTTGATCCGCACTGCCTCTGCCTGGAGCTGACCGAAAGCATGGTCATGGTTGACAGCTCCCGCACAGTCGAAAAAATGACGGCACTGGCAGATATCGGCGTCATGCTGTCACTGGATGATTTCGGCACCGGCTACTCTTCACTTGAATACCTGGGGCGCTTGCCGATCAATGAGCTGAAGATCGACATATCGTTTGTCCGCCGGATGTTGACGACCAGGAACGATGCCGCCGTGGTCAATACGATTATCGCCATGGGGCAGGGTCTGGAGATGGGGCTGGTGGCGGAAGGGGTCGAGACGGAGGAGCAGTTGCGCTATCTGGCGGAGCGGAAGTGCGGCATTGTCCAGGGGTCCTATCTGAGCCCTCCGCTGAAGCCGGATGAATTGGTATCGTTTTGTCGGGAGTGGCAATCTAAATAGATAAAAGCGTTACTTCAACCTTTTCTTACGTCCATCAGATATGCTATTTTGTGAACGCTGTTTTAGTTTAGCCATTCATCTCGGAGCAAACCCATGCCGGCAGACTATTACTACCAGATTCGCCGCAGGTTTGTCACCGCAGTCACGATTGTTGTGCTGCTGCTGGCAGGGCTGATTTACCTGCACGTTGCCCGTGGGCGCGAGCTCGCATTGTTCAGTGTTGAGTCAGCAATCGTTGGTCTGCTGGTGGTACTGTTCTGCGCGTTTTCCTCTCTGTTTCTGCAGCAGGTGCGCAAACTTGAACGGATCAATCTCAAGCTGGAGGAGCAGCAGAGTGATCTCGAGCTGAAGGCTGAACTGCTTGATGCCGCTTCCGATACGATTCTGCTGCTGGATAACCAGGGGCAATTCATCTACTTCAACACCGCACTGCAGACCATGTCCGGGTATAGTCGCGAAGAGCTGCTGCAGCGTGGTCTCAAAGGCATTGAACCCCCTGAGTATGCGGCCCGGATTCAGTCGAATATCAATAATCTTCTGAAACATGGCGAGGCCTTTTTCGAATCGGCCTATCTGCTTAAATCGGGGAGCATACTGCCGATCGAAGTGCATGCCCGTGTGACGAACATAAACGGCCGGACTCAGATTTTGAGTGTGGTCCGAGATATAACCGAGCGTAAAGAAATTGAACACGCGCTTGTAAAGAATATCAAAAGTCTGAAAAATGCCGAGCATCGCGAGCAGGTCCGCTCGGGGATACTTGAGCGGATTGCCTGCGGAGAACCGCTGCCGCAGCTGCTTTCGTTCATTGCGCTCTCGATTGAAATGGAAAATCCGGAGATGCTCTGTTCGATCCTGCTGGCCAGCGATGACGGCACGCGGCTGCTGAGCGGCGCGGCACC
>VFJM01000025.1 GCA_009886055.1 Geobacter sp.
AGAATCTGAATACCTGAATTGTCGCTCATGCGTTGTGTCCTCTAGCGTGAGTCCGCTTAATCAAGCGGGAGTGCAGAATATTTGGCTACGATTTCGTCAACTTTCTGAACAGTCATCTTGCCGTAAGTATCATCATTGACCATGGCAAGCGGTGCCATACCACAGGCCCCCAAACAGGCAACCTCTTCAAAAGTGAAACGCAGATCGGCGCTGGTTTCCGTATGAGCGATGTGTAAAAGGTTAAAAAAAGTTTCTTTAATCCTTTGAGCCCCCTGAACATGACAGGCGGTACCTACGCAGACACGGATGATAAACCGACCACGCGGCTTAAGATGAAACTGCGCATAAAAGGTAAGCACACCGTAGATCTGGCTGGGGTAGACATTCAGGCGCTCCGCAATATGATCGGCCACCGCACGCGGGATAAACCCGTACGCATCCTGGACGCCCTGCAGTACCGGCATCAGGTTGCCCGGCAAATCTATATATTTATCAATAACCTGATCGGCCTTTGCGAGGTCAACTTCCGGTTCCTGCTCTTCGGCCTGCTGCGCCACTACATCACTCATGCGCCCCATCTCCTTTGAATCGTGCGGAGTTATCTGTCAATTTCACCAAGAACGATGTCCAAGGTACCGATTACGGCCACCAGGTCGGCTATCATGGAACCTACGCTCATCTGTTCGATGGCCTGCAGATTCACGAACGAAGGGGGACGTATCCTCAAACGCTCCGGCTTGTTTCCGCCGTCGCTGACGATATAGAAACCGAGCTCCCCTTTTGGAGCCTCCACGCCGTGGTATACTTCCCCTTCCGGTGCAGCAAAGCCTTCCGAAGCTATCTTGAAGTGGTGGATCAGTCCCTCGATGCTGTTGTAGACATTTTCCTTCGGTGGATAGCAGACCTGCGGACAGTCGGCCAGCACCGGTCCCGGCTTGAGTCTGTCAAGAGCCTGACGGACAATCTTGCAGGCTTCACGCATCTCGACCAGACGAACTTTATATCGGTCAAACGTATCGCAGTTTTCACCGGTCGGCACCTTGAACTGGTACTTATCGTAACCGCTGTATGGATTATCGCGGCGAAGATCCCAATCGACACCTGATCCCCGCAATGCAGGACCGGTGATGCCGATATCGATCGCATCTTCAGCAGAAATGACGCCGTTGCCGACCGTACGCTTGAGCCAGATCGGGTTGGTTGTCAAAAGGCCTTCATACTGATCGAGGTAGCCGGGCATAACGTCGATAAAATCGCCGACTTTTTTCACAAACTCATCCGGTACATCCTGCGAAAGACCACCGACACGGAAGAAGTTCGATGTCATGCGCGCCCCGGAGATCAGTTCATAGATCTCCATGACCGTTTCGCGCTCACGGAATGCGTAGATAAAAACCGTCATCGCACCGATATCGAGAGCATGGCAGGCCAGCCAGACCAGATGAGATTCAAGCCGGGTCAGCTCGGCCATGATTATCCTGATCGTTTCAGCGCGTTCGGGCACTTCGACCGCCATCAGCTTTTCAACTGTCAGGATATACCCCAGGTTGTTGCTCATAGGAGCCAGGTAATCGAGTCGGTCGGTCAGCGGCAGTATCTGATGATAGGTACGGTGTTCAGACAGCTTTTCGACGCCGCGATGCAGGAAGCCGATATGAGGAGTAACCTTGACGATCACCTCGCCGTCAAGCTCGAGTACGAGCCGCAGAACCCCGTGGGTACTGGGGTGCTGCGGACCCATGTTTAGTGTCATTGTTTCAGTAGTAGCCATGTATCGCCTCTTCTATGATCGAATTACAGAACGATGTAGTAAAACTATGACAAACGCCCTTTATAGGGTTCACGGTCAGGGCCTTGCAGCGGATAATCCTTGCGGAGCGGGTGCCCCACCCAGTCATCTGTCATGAGGATACGCCGGAGATCGGGATGTCCGCTGAACGTAATTCCGAACAGGTCATAGACTTCACGCTCGAGCCAGTTGGCCGTTTTCCACACCTGGGTTGCCGTCGGGACAGTGCACTCAACTTCGGTAACCGGCGTTTTGATGCGCAAACGATCCTTGTTGGGAATTGAGTAGAGCTGGTAGACCATCATGAAACGCTCTTCTTTCTTCCCCAAATAATCAACTGCAGTAAGGTCGGTAAGCAGGTTGTACTGAAGAGACTGCTTGAGGAACGAAAGGATTTCAATAATAGCATCCTTCGCTACGGTTACCGTCACTTCTCCCCTGAATTCGACGACATCGATGATCGAAGCGGAGAACTTTTCCTTCAGTTTCAGTACTGCACGATTGTTTTCTGCCATGATATCCAACCCTTTTGTGGGATTTGTGTATACGTTCGTTGAAAGCACCGAGAGATCAGGCGGCTTCAGGAATATAGCGTTCGCCCAAGCCGATGGCGGAACCGAATGAGTTACGTTCCTTCATAATCTTGTCCTGCAGCTTCATCAGGCCGAACAGAAGCGCCTCGGGACGCGGAGGACAACCGGGGATATAGACATCAACCGGCAGCGCCTCATCGATACCCTGCACAACACTGTAGGTGTCGAATATCCCGCCGGAGCAGGCGCAGGCGCCCATGGCAATAACCCATTTCGGCTCGGGCATCTGCTCATAGACCGTCCTGATGACCGGCAGCATCTTTTTGGTAACCGTCCCGGCAATGATGATACAGTCTGCCTGGCGGGGTGATGCGCGGAATATGATGCCGAAGCGATCCAGGTCATTGTGGGAGGCGCCGGTAGCCATCATCTCGATAGCACAGCAGGCCAGACCAAAGGTCATCGGCCAGATGGATGACTTCCGGGACCAGTTAACCAAGAGGTCCAGTGACGTGGTGATAACGTTATCGCCAAGCGGATTGTCTACTCCCATTCCAGCGCTCCTTTTTTCCAGACATAAATATAACCGACGAAAAGAATGACAATGAAAACTCCCATCTCAACCAGGCCGAAAACCCCCAGCTTCTTGTAGAGAATGGCCCATGGGTAGAGGAACACCGCTTCAATATCGAAGAGGATGAACATCATTGCAATCAGATAGAACTTGATCGAATAACGTTCACGGGCGGTCCCGACAGGATCACAACCACTTTCGTACGGCTGCAGCTTCAACTTTGACGGCTTTTTCTGGCCAATCAACGATGACATGACAAGGGATACAAGCCCGAAACCTATTGCCACGATTACTAAAAGTAGTATTGGCAGGTATGCACCAAGCATTAAAATCCTCCTTACTTCGGACGGTATACTGTATACAAACGTTGCATTAAATAGGCTGTTTGTATTTCTTTGTCAACTGTTTTTTTACCCCTGCTAAAACCGGGAAAAGAGGACGGAACCCTCTAAATTACAAATAAAATTACTGCTTTACCATTGACATCAGCGGATAGTGTGTGGTAAATACGCCACTCTGTCAGACTCATTCACCCATCTATTTTCGACACGAGGTACACCTATGAATCACGAACGCTCCAGCTTTCTTTTTCGGCAGGCACAGGCAGTCATTCCAGGCGGCGTCAACAGCCCCGTACGCGCCTTCAAGTCGGTAGGCGCCGACCCGCTCTTCATCAAGAAGGGGTCCGGCAGCCATATATATGACGAAGACGGCAACGCCTTTATTGATTATGTCGGCTCGTGGGGACCGATGATTGTCGGTCATTGTCACCCCGACATCATTACAGCGGTTCAGGACACCATGACCAGCGGAGCCAGCTTCGGCGCGCCGACGGAACGGGAGACGACTCTTGCCAACATGGTAATAGACGCGGTTCCTTCCATCGAAATGGTGCGTATGGTCAGCTCCGGTACCGAAGCGACGATGAGTGCCATCCGGCTTGCCCGCGGCTACACCGGGCGAGATAAAATCCTGAAGTTTTCCGGCTGTTATCACGGTCACGCCGATTCCCTGCTGGTCAAGGCCGGCTCCGGCGCCGCCACCTTCGGCGTGCCAGACTCTCCCGGCGTTCCGGCTGAGGTTGCCAGACTCACGCTGACCGCTGAATTCAATTCGCTTGATTCGGTCAGGAAGCTGGTTGCCGAAAACAGAAGCAGCATCGCCTGCATTATCGTAGAACCGGTTGCCGGAAACATGGGAACAGTCCTCCCACGCGAGGGCTTTTTGGAAGGTCTTCGGGAAATATGCACCAATGAAGGGATAGTATTGATTTTTGACGAAGTCATGTCCGGCTTCCGCGTCGCCTACGGCGGCGTTCAGGAGCTGTACGGCGTCACTCCGGACATGACCACTCTGGGCAAGATCATCGGCGGCGGCCTTCCGGTTGGAGCTTTTGGCGGAAAGCGCGAAATCATGGAGAAGCTCTCGCCATCCGGCGGGGTTTATCAGGCAGGTACCCTCTCCGGCAACCCGCTTGCCATGTCGGCGGGGATCGCAACACTGAATATTCTCAAGCAGCCCGGTTTCTACGAAGCACTGGAAGAAAAGAGCCGTGCGGTTGCCGAAGGGATCGCTGCGGCGGCCGGGAAGGCCGGGTATCCGATCTACTCGACCCGCGTCGGCAGCATGTTTTGCGCCTTTTTCAGCAAAGGTGAAGTACATGACTGGCCGACTGCCAGTCAGTGCGACACCAAAGCCTTTGCAAAATATTTCCTCGCCATGCTGGATGAAGGGGTCTATTTGGCACCTTCCCAATTCGAGACCGCTTTCGTTTCAGCCGCCCACAGCGAGTCAGACATCGAAAAAACGATTGCAGCGGCGGCCAGATGTTTCAAGCTGATCGCGTGACTCATGTTCTCATTTCTGTTTGACATATCAACGGCACCTGTGGTAAGGAATACCGGTTTTGTGCCGCTGTCGATACCGACATCTCATGGCCGGTAACAATCGCCAGCTCTTTCAGAGCCTTGCGATGGTTTCCAGTATGGGCATCTCCGTTGTTCTGGCGATTGCCATCGGAGTCTGGTTCGGCCTGACCCTTGACCGCTGGCTCGGCACGAAACCCTGGTTCTTTTATATTTTTCTGTTCATCGGGATTGCCGCCGGTTTCAAGAATGTGTACGTTATCGCCGGCAGGGAGATCCGCAAAAGTGATGATAACGATCAACGAGGATAACCTCTTTGCTGTCATCATCAAGGGGAGCCTGGGGTTAGTGGCTTTTCTGACACTGGCCGGATGGACTCTGTTTTCACGACAAGTCGGTTTGGGCGTTCTGGCCGGCGGATGTATCGCGATAGTTAATTTTGTCTGGATTCGTAACGTACTGCAGCGCGTTCTCGGGCAGCTGCCCGCCAAGGCGACAGCGTACGCTCAGCTCCGCTTTATTGCCCGTTTGAGCGTGACCGGGCTGCTGCTCTATTTTATCATTACCTCCGGATGGTTTTCACTGGCCGGATTATTGGTCGGGCTCTCCGTTATTGTAATAAACATAATCGCACTTTCACTTTACAGCGCCCTGCGCGCAGGAGGTTAGCTCCATGGTTCACCCGTTACTTTTTCTCGAATTTTTCCGCAAGCTGCTTGCTCCTCTCCATATAACCGGAGCAAGTGCCGATGCGATCGCCTATACCTGGCTGATCATCGTGCTGCTGCTGGTTCTTTCGCTGCTGGCCACTGCAGCGCTCAAATCGATTCCAGGCGGGTTGCAGAACTTCATGGAAACCGTTATCGGCGGCATTGAAACCATGATCGTCGACACGATGGGAGAACATGGGCGCCCCTTTTTCCCGCTGATCGCCACGCTCGCAATCTTCGTGCTTGTATCCAACCTGATCGGCCTGATACCCGGCTTCTTTCCGCCGACCGCCAATATCAACACGACCGCAGCCTGCGCAGTCATCGTCTTCGTCTCCACCCATGTGGTAGGGATCAAGCATCACGGCCTGGGCTATATAAAGCACTTCCTCGGACCCATCGCCTGGCTGGCTCCGGTCATGTTCTTCATCGAAGTCATCGGCCACCTCTCCCGCCCTGTTTCACTGACGCTGCGTCTGTTCGGCAACATGAACGGCCATGAGCTCGTACTGATGATTTTCTTCGGCCTGGCGCCGTTCCTCGTACCGCTGCCGATGATGCTGATGGGCGTACTGGTTTCCTTCATCCAGGCTTTCGTATTCATGCTCCTGGCCATGATCTACATCCAGGGTTCGCTGGAGCACGCACATTAATAAGTTAGAAATCATTTTCTGCGGTTTATGCAAAAATGATTTCGTTAACGCACTTATCCCCTTGCGGGACTAATTTTTAATCTCAGATACTCCTATACTGTTTAGGAGACAAAACCATACGGAGGTAGTAAAGATGAGCTTTTTCACGATGTGCGTTCTGGCAGCAGGTATTGGTATGGCACTGGGCACCATAGGCACCGGCATTGGCCAGGGTCTCGCAGTAAAAAGCGCCGTAGAAGGCGTTTCCCGTAACCCCGGCGCGTCCGGCAAAATCCTGACCACGATGATGATCGGTCTGGCCATGATCGAGTCACTGGCAATCTATGCACTGGTTGTCTGCCTGATCATCCTGTTCGCCAACCCTTACAAGGACATCGCTCTTAAACTGGCTGAAACTGTTGCCAAGTAACTTCTGAACCAGGCAACAACGGCAGAAAGTAAAAGGGCATCCACGTGTGGATGCCCTTTCTCGTTTCATATATGCGATTTACGTGGCGTATTTCAGTTATTCGTCGTCCTTCAGCATCCCTTCAACCCCATCCGATTCGGCACTTTCTGCGATATCTCCCGACACCTGCAGCATCAATGCTCTGGCCCAATAGCGGTACTTCACCCCCCGTTCAAGAGCGGCGTCAACATACTCGTTCCCTTTCAGCAGTTCCCTGTTAAGCGGCTCGTAAGAGCGGGCTGTCGCAGCTGATGAGCGATACAGGTTGTATCCGAGCAGACGCCCCGCTATCTGGGGTTGTGAGGAAATGTGAAGCTTTATCTCCGCAGGTAATGACTCGATTTTCAAGACGGGGGCGGGAAGTGGCTGAGTAACCCGGACATCCGAAGTCGTGAATGGAGCGCCGTCAATACGATCCTCTGTGAATGGAACGATGCTGTACGAATATGCGTTCCCTGCAGTCACGTCACTGTCAAGCAGTATCAGACGGTTTCCAGAGCGCTGGGTCGTGGCTGGCAGATGATCGAGGTAGAGCGTCAGAAACGGGCTGTAATCGGTCGTACAGGAGCGGCAGACATCTTTCCGGTCAGCTTCGGCCGCCCTCCTGCTGATTTTTACGCCAGCCACACCCTTCACGGGCCGCCCGGCCCGATCCTTGTCGGGAAGAGCAAATTGAAGCTTTACAACGGAACCGCTCTGCAGCGCAGTAACAGCTGCCGGTGCCGCCGGGATCAGCATGTCAGGATAGATCAACGCCCCTTTCCTGCCGCAGGCAGTTGCCATCAGCGACAAACCAACGACCAGCGCCGTGCGGCCGAACCGGCTCATTTTTTCACCTCGGCCGGCAATACAGCGTCCAGTTTTATCTCGAATGTTCCCGCAGGTGATGAAAAACGGACCCTGTCTGCCTGAATATCACTGATTCTAGCGCCCGAAACGACAGCACCTTCCTTGAGCAGAAAGCCGTTGACAATCGCCCTTCTCCCTGCGCGCTCGTCCTGCCAGGCAATACCGGACAGTTTGATGTCAGCAGGCGCCTGCACGGTTTGAACAGGCTGCGCTGGAGAAGACGGCTGGACCATCCCCTGCTTTTTCGAGCGACGCCCTTCACGCGGCGAAGAATAGTCGTCTCCAACCGGTTCTGTTATTTTTGGTGCAGCCGGAACAGCCGGCGACGGCGCTGCAGGCGGCGCGGCCACCGCCGGCTGCTGAGACTGAGGCGTCACCGGAACGGGCGGCGGCACGGCTGGAGGGTTTACGGGAGCAGGGAGCGGCGGTGCGGCCGGGCGAGTTACCGCGACGCTCTTCTTGCCGTTTCCGCGGAGCATAAACCAGGTGCCCGCACCTGTCACCAGCGATGCCACAACGATAAGCAGCACGGTTTTCCAGATTCTGCCCCGCGCCTTTGGCTGTTTCCGTTCCTGAAACAGAGCGCCGGAAATACTGACCCTTCCATCCGGACCGGTTTTTTTGTTTTTTTCATGTTCTATTTTTTTCAGGGCATCAAGAATATAACTCATACTGTCAGGTCACTTTCCGGCAAACAGCCAACGCGAAATACGGTACCAGAGCCCTTCACGCTCGTCAACCGGCTGAAGCTCACTGATAACCTCCGCAGCAATCGAAGGAGAAACGGAGCGGATTTCCTGGGTCCAGGCCATAACCAGCGCCTGTTCACACGCGACATTTATCAACCGGGGAATGCCGTGCGAGAAACGATAGATACGCCTGACCGCAGCAGGTGAAAAAATCTCCGGGATCCGGCTGCCGGATATGTTGATACGGTGATTGATGTAATGGGTCGTGTCATCAAGTTTCATCGGCGTAAGACGGCAGCGCACGGTAATGCGCTGGTTAAGCTGGCGCAGGTCGTGTCGCCGGAGGATACCGTTCAACTCCGGTTGTCCCGCCAGTATGATCTGGATCAGCTTGTCCCGTTCGGTCTCCAGATTGGAGATCATACGCACCTGTTCCAGCACGTCCGGTTCCAGATTCTGCGCTTCATCGATGACGAGAACGACCGTCCGCCCCGCGCTATGCTCCTCAATCAGAAAGCGGTTGAGCGCGTCCAGATACCCGGAGCGATTCTGCTCACCTCCCTCCACGCCAAACTCCCGGCAGATAGCGGCCAGAAGCTGCTCGCCTGACATGCAGGGGTTAAAGATAAGGGCGCTTGTGTACTTCTCCGGATCAAGCTGGGTTAACAGCGTACGGAGCATCGTTGTCTTTCCGGTTCCGACTTCCCCCGTCAGGGCGATGAAACCGGCATGGCTATCGACGCCGTACAGCAGTCGGGCAAACGCCTCGCGGTGAATACTGCTCAGAAACACAAAGCGGGGATTCGGGGTAATCGTGAATGGCTTTTCAGAAAAGCCGAAAAAGTCACAATACATCGCTGGTCAGTTTCCCGCTCTCACGTTCTGAATTTCACTCCATACGCGCTCACGAGCCGTTCCACCCGGGATATTACGGGCATTGACACTGGCCTCAACGGTAATGCATTCAAAGATATCATTGTCGATCCTGGCGGAGAAGAGTTTCCATTCCTCGAGCGACAGCTCGGTAATATCCTTCTTGTTTTTCACACAGTACGCGACCGACTTACCGACCGCCTCGTGGGCATCACGGAAGGCGAGCCCCTTCCGCACCAGATAATCGGCGACATCAGTGGCCGTCGAGAACCCCTGCCCCGCTGCCGTGCGCATGCTTTCCGTGTTGACCCGCATTTCACGGATCATATCGGCAAAGATCTTGAGGCTCCCCTTGACCGTGTCAATCGTATCAAAGAGCGGCTCCTTGTCTTCCTGCATATCCTTGTTGTAGGCGAGCGGAAGAGCCTTCATGGTCGTTAGGAGCGCCATCAGATTGCCGTAGACACGGCCGGTCTTGCCCCGCACCAGTTCCGGCACATCCGGGTTCTTCTTCTGTGGCATGATTGATGATCCGGTACAGAACCCGTCCGACAGTTCGATGAATTGAAATGCACTGGTCGACCAGAGAATCAACTCTTCCGAAAAGCGGGAGAGATGCATCATCAGAATTGATGAGTCCGCCAGAAACTCCAGGGCGAAGTCCCGGTCGGAAACCGCGTCCAGCGAGTTGCGGGTGATCGCCGGAAAACCGAGCTGCTCGGCAACATATTCACGGTCGATCGGAAAGGTCGTGCCGGCCAGCGCGCCTGCTCCCAGCGGGAGAACGTTGACCCGCTTGAGGCAGTCATCCAGCCGCCCCTTGTCGCGTTTGAACATCTCGACATACGCCATCAGGTGATGGGCAAACAGGATCGGCTGGGCGGTCTGCAGATGGGTGAAACCGGGCATAAGCGTATCCATGTTGGCCTCTGCCTGGGTCAGCAGGGCATCGATCAGCAGGTCGAGATAGGTTGTTATCTGAACGGTCTCATCCCGCAGGTAGAGGCGGATATCCAGCGCCACCTGATCGTTGCGTGAACGGCCGGTGTGCAGACGCTTCCCCGCTTCACCGATCGCGGCGGAGAGCCGCGCTTCGATGTTCATATGGATATCTTCGAGGCTGATGGAAAAATCGAACTCCCCCGCCTCGATCTGCTCCAGGATTTTACGCAGACCGTGGACGATCTGCTCGACGTCTTCGAGCGGGATGATCCCCTGTTTACCCAGCATGCGGGCATGGGCGACCGATCCGCGTATGTCCTGGTGATAGAGGCGCTTGTCGAATTGGATAGAGGAGGTGAACTCCTCGACGAATTTATCGGTGGGCTGGGTGAAGCGGCCGCCCCAGAGCTTATCTTTTGACATTCTTTCTCCTGACTTTGAAAACGGAATACGTGCGGTGACAATCTTGTTTTCTGCCGAAAACGCCTAAAACGATTCCGGGTTGCTGCTATTTCGCTTACGGAACAGCGGGTATTTTACCCGCCTGCCGCCGATTCATCGACGGTGATCTTGCTCCACACGCCAACCTCATCGACAGCCATGATCGCATGAACCTTGAGCGGAATCCGCGAGGTGCGCGGGTCAATCTCGTGCTGCGGAGGGAGGTTGAAATAGAGCAGCCTCGTTCCCTTGCCGAAGCGGAGTCGACAGACCGGGGCGCCATCAAAGTCATCCGTGGCAAATTCCGAGAGGCTGACTTGTGCCAGGCGATGACTATGGTTGATCACGACGTACGAGCGGCCATAAGCGTCCTCTGCGGGAGAGCCTTCAATCGTGGTCTCCTCCGACACGTTGCCGAAGACGGTCACCGTCTCGCGCACACCCGGCATATCCTCCAGGTATTCGCCGTAGAAGCCGCTTATCACTTCACGATAGGCGTGGTGCTCCGGCTTGGGGTTGCACTGGATGACGAACAGGGCGTCCAGCCCCTGCCGGGTCGTAAAGTAGAGCTGGTTGGCGTGGTCGATAATCTGCCGTATGTTCGACGTGTGCAGGTCGCGATACAGGTAATCGAGACAGATGATGGCCATGAAATTGAAACAGGAGGGACGACAGCGGAACAGGTAGAAATGCCTGCCACGATACAGGTCATGAAACGTGTCGATGTACTCCTCACCGTGAAAGGGGTGACTCTTGGCCTCAAGAAAGACCCGCAGCCGGCCGTCGGCTTCCTTGACGGCGACGCAGCACCAGTTGACCGGCATATCCAGCACATCGCCCGAATCGATATCGTGATCCACAAACCCGATCGCCTCGGCGTTATCCGCGCTGAAACGTTCCAGCAGGGCACGGTACTCACGCAACCGGATATGTTCGACACCGAACACCGTTACCGTATTCGGGCGGAATCGCTGTTCGATTACTGCCAGCATATCGTCGAAGCGGGAGGCGGGGAGGCTCGATTCGGGAAACATCAGAAAATGGAGCTTCTTCAGGTTCCCTTCCCCGGCCGCCACCAGTTCCAGCACCGAGCTGACCAGGCGCCACTTTTCTTCAGGATCGACCAGGCAGAAGCCGATTTCCGCCCGCTTGAGATGGTTGGGAATCTGGGCGACCATGCAGTGCAGGTGATGCCCGAGGGGAAATTCCAGGTTTATCTTTTTATCGATAATTTCAGGCATCGACGCTATCCGCGAGGTCGTGCAAAGAGAGCTCCGGAAACAGTTTCCCCAGTATGTACCGCGCACCGGCCGGCATGGCGTAACCGCCCAACTCGCGACTGGGAACCCAGTCGGCCTCGGCGACCTCGTGCGTGTTCTTGACAACATCACAATAGAGCGGACGGCAGCGGTAATAGAGGATCAAGAAGTGGCAGTTTTCCTCACCGGGAGTGAGGTGTTCGAAGACATCGATCAGCCCCTCGATTTCTATCTCCAGACCTACCTCTTCATGCACCTCCCGCTTCAGCGCCTCCAGGATCGGTTCGCCGAGGTCGATCTTGCCGCCCGGCATAACCCACAGATCGAGGAAGGGGGGGATACTCCGCCTGGTCAGGAGCACCCGCCCGTCGTCGTCCACGATCACCGCCACAACCGAGGTGACGATGTGTTCTTTCTTGTAGCGCTTCTTCGTCAATCCATTACTTCTTTTTTGCAGCCTGCATCAGCGAACGGATACGTAGCCGCAGGGAGTTGATCTTGATGAACCCCTCGGCATCGGCCTGGTTGAAGACCTGATCCTTCTCGAAGGTGGCGAAGTCAAGGTTGAAGAGCGAGTCGGAGTCGGACTTGCGGCCGACGGTGCGGCAGAGCCCCTTGTACAGCTTGACGCGGGCTACGCCGTTGACGCACTTTTGCGAGTCGTCGATCAGCGTCTGCAGCATCAGACGCTCGGGAGAGAACCAGTATCCTGCGTAGATCTGTTTGGCATATTCAGGAATCAGGCCATCGCGGATACGCATGACTTCACGGTCCATGGTGATCTGCTCGACTGCCGAATGTGCTTCGCGCAGGATCGTGCCGCCGGGGGTCTCGTAGACGCCACGCGACTTCATGCCGACGGAGCGGTTTTCAAGGAGGTCGACACGGCCGACGCCATGCTGGCCGCCGAGGTAGTTGAGGTGCGCCAGGAGCTGTGCCGGGGTCATCTTTTCGCCGTCAACGGCCACGGCGTTGCCGTTTTTGAACTCGATCTCGACGTACTGCGGCTTGTTGGGCGCCTTCTCCGGAGATTTGGTCAGGACATACATCTCTTCCGGCGCTTCGGCCCAGGTATCCTCCAGGATGCCCCCTTCGAAGGAGATGTGCAGCAGATTGCGGTCTGACGACCAGGGGCGCTTCTTGATGGTCGGAATGGGAATGTTATTCTTCTTGGCGTATTCGATCAGCGCCTGGCGGCTGTTCAGGTCCCACATCCTCCAGGGGGCGATGACCTTGATGGCCGGATCGAAGTGGTAGTAGGCCAGCTCGAAACGGACCTGGTCGTTCCCCTTGCCGGTGGCGCCGTGGGAAACGGCGTCGCACTTCTCTTTGGCGGCGATTTCCATCTGGCGCTTGGCGATCAGCGGGCGGGCGATGGAGGTGCCGAGCAGGTAGTGCCCCTCGTAGATCGCGTTGGCGCGGAACATCGGGAACACGAAGTCGCGCACGAACTCTTCGCGCAGGTCATCGATGTACACCTTGTCGGCGCCGGTTGCCAGTGCCTTTTCGCGGACCGGGTCAAGCTCGTCACCCTGTCCCAGATCGGCCGAAAAGGCGACCACCTTGCAGCCGTACTCGTTTTTCAGCCATTTCAGGATGATGGAGGTGTCCAGCCCGCCCGAATAGGCCAGAACGATCTTTTTGATTTCCTGCTTCTTTGCTTGTGCCATGTGCTCAGTCTCCTTAATGTTGCTGATATTATTTGATCAAAGTGGCCATGATCGCCTTCTGTATATGCAACCGGTTTTCAGCTTCGTCCCAGACCACCGAATGCTTCCCTTCGATTACCGAGTCCGAGATCTCCTCACCGCGGTGAGCGGGGAGACAGTGCAGGACGATGCAGTCAGGCTTTGCCAGCGCCAGCAGCGCGTCATCCAGACAGTAGCCGGCAAAGGCCGTTTCACGCTCTTTCTGCTCCGCCTCCTGCCCCATGCTGGCCCAGACATCGGTGTTGACCACATCCGCTCCGGCCACCGCAGCCTTCGGGTCTGTTGTCAGAAAAATCAGGCCGGGAGCCTTGGCCCGAGCCCACGCCATGACCGTGCTGTCCGGCTCATACCCTGCAGGACAGGCGAGGCGCAACTCAAAACCGAAGAGTGCGGCCGCCTCGATCCAGGTGTTGGCCATGTTGTTGCCGTCACCTATCCAGGCAAATTTCAATCCGGCATAGCGGCCCTTGTGCTCGGCCACCGTCTGCAGATCGGCCATGATCTGGCAGGGGTGAAAGAGGTCGGTCAGACCGTTGATGACCGGTACATCCGAGTATTTCGCAAACTCCTCCACGATCTCCTGCCCGAAAGTCCGGATCATGACTCCGTCGCAGTAACGGGACATGACGCGGGCACTATCCTTGATCGGCTCACCGCGCCCCATCTGGGACGAACCGGACGGCATGAACAGGGCATGGCCACCTAGCTGAAAGACACCCACCTCAAAGGAAACCCTGGTGCGGGTGGAGGCTTTTTCGAAGATCAGCGCCACGCTCTTTCCGTCCAGCAACCGGTGAGGAACACCCCCCTTCTGCTTCCCCTTCAGGTCGGCGGCCAGGGCCAGCAGAGCGTCCAGTTCATCCTTGGTATAATCGTGCAGCGCCAGAAAATGTTGCGTCATCTATTCTCTCCTATGCTTGCCCAGTAAACTGGATAAGAGCGTTCACGAAATCATTTCCGCAAAAAAACTCACAGAAATAATTTCTAACTTTCTAAACCTCGGCAAAAATGCCGTCGAGGATTGCAATCATTGCATCGATCTCCTGCCTGGTCACGATCAGCGGCGGCACAAAACGGAGCACCGTGTCGTGGGTCACATTGAGCAATACGCCGCGCTGGTGCCCCTTCTTGACGATGTCACCGCCCGGAATGGAGAGGCTCATGCCGATCATAAGGCCCACGCCGCGCACCTCCTTGACAAAAGAGTACTTTTTCCCCAGTGTCTCCAGTTCGCCGGTCAGATATTCGCCGATCTCCTCGCACCGGCTCAGCAGGCCATCTTCAAGGATTGTCCTGACCGTTGCGATGGCGGCGGCGCAGACCAGCGGATTGCCGCCAAAGGTGGAGCCGTGGGTGCCGGGGACAAAGGCGGCGGCAAATTTATCCTTTGCCAGCATCGTGCCGATAGGCGCCCCGCCGGCCAGCGCCTTGGCAAGCGTCATGATATCGGGGGTCACTCCGAAGTGCTCATAGGCGAAGAGTGTGCCGGTGCGCCCCATCCCCACCTGAACCTCGTCGAAGATCAGCAGCAGGCCGTGGCGGTCGCAGATCTCCCGCACCGCCTGAAAATAGCCGGGTGACGGCATGTTGACCCCGCCCTCGCCCTGGATCGGCTCCAGCATGACGGCGCAGGTGATGGGCGTAACCGCCGCTTCCAGCGCGGCCACATCGTTGAACGGGACATGCTTGAAGCCGTGCAGTAGTGGATCGAAGAAGCGCTGAACCTTTTCCTGGCCGGTAGCAGAAACCGTGGCCATGGTGCGGCCGTGGAAGGAATCGGCGGCGGTGATGATCTCGTACCGTTCCGGACCGTACGTGTCGCGGCTGTATTTGCGCGCCAGCTTGATGGCCGCTTCGTTCGCCTCGGCGCCGCTGTTGCAGAAGAATGCTTTATCGGCGAAGGAGTGATTGCAGAGCAGTTCCGCCAGCTCGATCTGCTGGGGGATCTGGTAGTAATTGGAGCAGTGGATCAGCTCGGCGGCCTGTTTCTGTAGGGCAGCCACAACTTTCGGGTGGCAATGACCGAGGTTGTTGACCGCTACCCCCCCCAGAAAATCGAGATACTCCGTGCCGTCCGCATCCCACAACCGGCACCCCTCTCCCCTAACAGGAACGATCGGGTAGCGGCCATAGGTTTTCATGATGTATTTATCTGATTTTTCAATCCATTGTTGGCTGTTCATTTGGTAATCTCCGTTCCAATACCGACATCGGTGAATATCTCCAGCAGGACGGCGTGAGGCATTCGGCCATCAATGATGTGAGCCTTCTTGACCCCGTCCCTGAGAGCATCGGCGCAGCAGACCACCTTGGGGATCATGCCGCCGGTAATGGCATCCTCTTCGATCAGGCGGTGCAGATCTGAGACCGATATACTCGCCAGCAGAGACCCGCTTTTGTCCTTCACGCCGTTGATGTCGGTCAGCAGGATCAGCTTCTCGGCATTAAGAGCGGCCGCTACCCTGCCGGCAACCAGGTCGGCGTTGATGTTGTAGCTTTCCCCGTCAAGCCCGACTCCGATCGGTGCGATAACCGGAATATATTTCCCCTGCTCCAGCGTGGCAATCAGATCCGTATTGACCTTGACCACGTCTCCGACATAGCCGATATCCAGCATCTCCACCGTGCCGTCATCCCCCCTGACCTCCTGCAGCAGTTTCTTCGCCTGCAGCAGGGTGCCATCCTTTCCGGAGAGCCCCACCGCACGGCCGCCATGCAGGTTGAGGTATCCGACGACCTCTTTGTTAACCTGGCCCGCCAGCACCATTTCGACCACCTGCATCGTTTCGGCGTCGGTTACGCGCATCCCGCGAACAAACTCGGAAACGATGCCATAGCGCTTCAAGGTATCGTTGATCTGCGGACCGCCGCCATGGACGATAACGGTGTTGATCCCCAATGACTTGAGCAGAACGACATCCAGTGCAAACGACTCCTTCAGCTTTTCGTCTGCCATGGCATGACCGCCATACTTTATGACAAATGTTTTTCCGGAAAAACGCCGGATGTAGGGCAGCGCTTCCATCAGCGTATTCGCTTTTTCGATTAACTGTTTCATCGTGTACTTTCCCGTCCGACCCTGAAAAAGAGCGCAGAAAAAAATTTAACGTACTAAAAGAATATCTTCCAACTTACTAAAACAAAAACTGCCAGCCTATAAGCGGGGCAGTTTACCGTAAATTTATGAAAATCTCAAAAGGTTATTGCAGGGGCAGGTTTATCGTTACTGTCGTACCTAAACCAGGTTCACTGGCGAGACTGATACTCCCCCCATGCTGCCTGATGAAATCCCGCGCGTAGAACAGCCCCAGTCCGAAACCCCGTATCTGACCGGTTTGGTCCGGATCGATCTGATAAAATTTTTCAAACACCTTTGGTATCTCGGACTCCGGAATTCCGATTCCCGCGTCTGAAACAATAATAAAGGCAGTATCAGCGTTGCTTCCGATCTTAACGGAGACATGGCCGAATTTCCCGGAGAATTTGAAGGCGTTATCAATCACCTGCAGGAGTGCGAAGCGGATTTTTGAAGCGTCAAGGAGCACGGGGGGGAGATCCGCGGGGGCAAAATCAATTTCAAAATCATAACTGCAGTGCGCCTCCCTACATTTGCACAGAACCTCCGCAACGATTTCATTCAAATCACAGGGGCTCTTATTGACACCGGTACCATTGACCATCATCTGACTGAACAGGAGCAAATCGGCAACCAACGTACCAAGATAGCGCACCTCCTCGCTGGCCATGGCAACATTCTGCTGAAAAAGCGGATCGTCCGGGTTGATTATCCCCATCCGGAGATTTTGCAGAAAAAGGGAAATACCGGTGATCGGGGTGCGCAGCTTATGTGAAACGAGAGACATAAATGCGTTTTTGAGCTCATCGGAGTGCTTGACGTCTGCCAACTCCTCCTTAAGCGCTTTTCTTTCCAGGGTTTTTTCGATCGAGGTTTTCAGCTGCAGAAAATTGAGCGGTTTCTTGATAAAATCATCGGCGTCTTCTTTAAGTGCATCCAGTATGACCTCTTTGTTCGCAAACCCGGTCATGATGACCACCGTCGCATTCGGATCGAGCGCTTTGACCTGCTTGAGCAGATCGATACCCGACCCTCCCGGCATCATGACGTCGGAAAGAACCAGATCAATCTGTCCTTTTTCGTATAACCGGAGGGCTTCCTCGCAGGTACCCGCCTGGAGTACCCGATAATTCCGGAGCGCCTGTGCGCACAATTCACGAATATTTTTATCGTCATCGACAACTAAAATGGTACTCCGTGAAGATTGTGAAAGGTGCTCGTTATTATGAGAGGGTGATGCCGACATGCTAACTCCGGGGTGCTCACGACTTTACATGCAACCATTCAACGCACTGCAAAATCATTCAATTTAACAGGAATGAAGGGGATAACTGTAACAAAGTTTTTTTGTTTTAGCTGTTTATCCAAATACCGCTAAATAGGTACCTTCAGTTAACGACCGGATATGCATGTGGAAACTGCCGCCAGCGCCTCGTCAAGTTTGTCCGGCACGCTTCCACCCGCCTGGGCCAGTTCCGGCTTACCGCCGCCGCTGCCGCCGACAAGCGGCGCAATCTGTTTTATAATATCGCCGGCCCTGATTGACCCGCTCAGTTCTTTGGTGACCGCGACCAGCAGATTTGCCTTGCCGCCGATGGATGCGCCAAGCGCAATCACACCCTCTCCGATACGATCTTTCAGAGTGTCCGACAGGTCACGCAACGCCTTTACATCCTCCACCTGCACCTGTACAGCCAGCACCTTGACACCCTGTACCAGGGTCACCTGCGTCAGCAAATCTCCGGAAGCGACAACATTCAGCCTGGCCTGCAACGATTCGATTTCACGCTGCAGCTCCCTCTGACGCGCCAGCAGTTTTTCGAGCCGGTCACGCGAATTGCCCGCTTCCACCTTGAGCAACGCAGCGATTCCCCTCTGTTCATCCTGCATCTGCCGGACAAAGTCAAGCGCCCCGAGACCGGTCAACGCTTCAATACGACGTACGCCGGCAGCGATCCCCGCTTCCGAAACGATCTTGAACAGGCCGATATCACCGGCTGCCCGCACGTGAGTCCCCCCGCACAGCTCCATGCTGACGTCTCCAACCCTCACGACACGAACCGAATCTCCATACTTCTCGTCAAAAAGTGCCGTGGCGCCAGTCTCAATAGCTTCGGAGATATCCATCTCGCGGGTTACCACCTGATCATTTGCCATGATTAAACTGTTCACAATCGTTTCAATGTGGCGCAGCTCTTCGTCTGTCACCGCGGAGAAATGGGTAAAGTCAAAACGGAGACGCCCCTGCGACACCAGAGAACCGGCCTGTTTGACATGGTCACCCAACACCTGGCGCAGCGCGCTCTGCAGCAGGTGAGTTGCGGTGTGATTGCGGCAGGTTGCATCGCGCTGGCTGCGTGACACCTTCAGATCCGCCGCATCGCCGATTTTGAGGACCCCTTCCGTAACGACGGCGTGGTGGACGATCATGTCGACAAAGGGGCGGCTGGCGGTAACGACGTCAAGGTGTGCGATACCGGTCGAAAGCGTCCCGCTGTCACCTTTCTGGCCGCCCGAATCGCCATAGAAAGGGGTCCGTTCCGTGATCACCTCAACCGAATCCCCGACGGCGGCCGATTCAACGGGAACGCCGTCCCGGATAATTGCCAGCACCGGAGCATAGATCGACATTTCGTCATAGCCGACAAACTGACCGCGCACTCCTTTGTTGTGGAGTTCTTTATATATCTGGGCAATCCCCTCTTCACCGGAACCTTTCCAATGTTCACGTGCCTGGGCCCGCTGCCGCTCCATGCAGAGTTCAAAACCGGCTTCATCGATCGTAAAACCTTCACTCTCCACGATGTCGGCGGTCAGATCGGTCGGAAAGCCATAGGTATCGTACAGCTTGAACAGGACATCACCCGGAATGGCGCTCTTTCCGGCACCGCGTAGAGCCGCAACCTCATCATTGAGGATAGCCAGCCCCCGATCCAGGGTTTCAGCAAAACGCTGCTCCTCTGCGAGAACAACCTTCTTGATATACTCTTCGCGGTCCTGCAGCTCCGGATACGCATCCCCCATGGTCTCCCGCACCGCATCAACCATGTGGTACAGCATCGGTTCCGCACAGCCGAGCATCTTGGCATGGCGTGCCGCCCGGCGCATGATCCGCCGCAATACATAGCCGCGCCCTTCATTGGAGGGAAGTGCGCCGTCACAGATCAGGAACGTCACCGCCCGTGCATGATCGGCAATAACCCGCATCGAGACATTGTCCTTCTCATCGGCGCCGTAGCGTTTGCCCGACAGCCGCTCGATATGGCGGATTATCCCCTGCAGGATGTCGATGTCGTAGTTGGAGCTTACCCCCTGCATGACAGCCGAGACCCGTTCCAGCCCCATTCCTGTATCGACCGACGGCTTCGGAAGCGGTGTCAGGGTGCCGTCACTTGACCGGTTAAACTGCATAAAGACGTTGTTCCAGATCTCCATATAGCGGTCACAATCACATCCGACCGTGCATTCGGGACGACCGCAGCCGACTGCAGCCCCCTGATCATAGAAAATTTCGGTGCAGGGGCCGCAGGGGCCGGTATCACCCATCGACCAGAAGTTGTCCTTCTCGCCGAAGCGGAAAATCCGCTCGCGCGGAATCCCTTCCTGGATGTGCCAGAGGTCGGCCGCCTCATCATCATCGGTGTAGACCGTCACATACAGGCGGCTTTTGTCTATCTTCAACTCTTTGGTCAGAAACTCCCAGGCGTAGGCGATCGCCTCTTTTTTGAAATAATCACCGAAGGAAAAATTTCCCAGCATTTCAAAGAACGTATGGTGACGTGCCGTCCGACCTACGTTTTCCAGATCATTATGCTTCCCCCCCGCCCGAACGCATTTTTGAGAACTGGCGGCCCGGTAATAGCCCCGATCCTCCAGCCCCAGAAAACAGTCCTTGAACTGATTCATGCCGGCATTGGCAAACATCAGTGTCGGATCGTTCTTGGGGAGGATGCCGGAACTGGGAACGACCGTGTGACCACGGTCGGCAAAATACTGAAGAAAGAGTGCCCGAATTTCTGTACCTGTCATGATGCCCTCATATGTTTCTTATCGATTTTGGTTTAATCCTCTGACCGTAGCGCCCGCATTATTGCAGAAAACCCGAATCCTCGCCGCTGCAGGAAACCGACCACCCGTCGTTTGTCGCGATCGCTCGCCGCTGAATAGGAAAATCCGGGGTAGCGGCGCTCTGCCGCCGATCTGACCTCGGAAATTTCATCACTTTCCGCCAGAAGAGGCGCAAGGGTTTCAGTAACTACATCCGGAGTGAACCCTCTGCGGCGCATCTCCAGGCGGAGACGACCCCCGTAATACCGGCCTGAGGAAAGCGCCGCTTCTGCAAACCGTGCGGCATAACGAGTGTCATCCAGCCACCCCTCACGCTGCAGACGGAGAATCACGGCTTCGATCTCCTGCTTGGCAACCTCGCGCGCAGCCAGCTTTTGCCGTATTCTGGCGACGGTATAATCCCGCCCGGTCAGTAGCCGCACTGCATACTGGTAGGTCCGTTCAAGCGTTAACGGCTCAGTATTTCTCGATATCAAGTTTATCCGGCTCCGCAGCGGGATCATCGGGCTTATTCTCGAACCCTTCCCAGGAAGCGTCAGAGGTTGATGATATACCTGAGACCTTAAGGGCAAAGTCGTCAGGATTAGAACTCTGGCGAATCGCTTCCTCATACGTAATCAGCTTGCTGGAATAGAGCCTCATCAGCGACTGGTCAAAGGTCTGCATGCCATAGGTGACATACCCCTGCGAAATAGCATCATTCAGCTGTTTGGTCTTGTCCTTGTCGTCAATACATTCCCTGACACGGGCCGAGGCCAGCATGATTTCAACCGCCGGAACACGCCCCTTGCCGTCAGCCTTGGGCACCAGTCGCTGGGAGACTACCGCCTTGATAATGCCTGCCAGCTGAATACGAACCTGACGCTGGTGATAGGGGGGGAACACGCCGATGATGCGGTTGATGGTTTCCGCCGCGTCCATCGTATGCAGGGTGGACATGACCAGGTGACCGGTCTCGGCAGCGGTCATCGCCGTCTCGATCGTCTCATAATCACGCATTTCGCCGACCAGAATAACATCCGGATCCTGGCGCAGGGCACCTTTGAGGGCGGCTGAGAAGGAGGGCGTGTCAGTGCCGACCTCGCGCTGACTGATGATGCTCTTGTTGTCGCGATGAAGGAATTCAACCGGATCTTCAACAGTGATGATGTTGCAGGTACGCTGGCTGTTGATGTAGTCGATCATGGCCGCAAGCGTACTCGACTTTCCGGAACCGGTGGTACCGGTCACCAGAATCAGCCCCCGCTCTTCCTTGCAGATTTTCTGCATGATCGGCGGCAGATTGAGCCCTTCCAGCGACGGGATAACAATTGAGATCGAGCGGAATACCATCGCCACGGTGCCGCGTTGATGGTAGACACTAACCCTGAAACGCCCCAAACCAGGCACGGCATAGGCCAGATCGACTTCATAATTTTCTTCGAAGATACGTCGTTGACGATCACTCATCATCGACATGGCGGTATTGGAAACGAAGTCCGGTGACAAACGCGGGGCGTTGGGGATCGGGTGCAGCCGGCCGTCAATGCGGACAATAGGGGGGAGGCCGGTCTTTATATGGATATCCGAACCCTTGGCCTTAAACGCAATGGTGAGTATCTCGTTCAGTTCCACAATCTACCTCCGCAGCTACGCAGTCTTTTCGGGGACTGGAGCAGGCTTGAGCAGATCCATCAGCTTGCCTTCAATCTCAGCCAGAGTCTCAGGGTGTTCGGTCAACCATGTGCGGGAATTCTCGCGTCCCTGTCCGATCCGCTCTTTGCCGTAGGAATACCATGCACCGCTCTTTTCAACGATGTTTCTGTCAACCGCCAGATCGAGCACGTCACCGGTGCGAGAGATACCTTCACCGTAGAGGATATCGAACTCAACCTCTTTGAACGGGGGAGCAACCTTGTTTTTCACAACCTTGACCCGGGTACGGGAACCGATGATCTGATCACCCTGCTTCAGTGTCGCAATCTTGCGGATGTCCATACGGACTGAAGCGTAGAATTTGAGCGCGTTGCCGCCGGTGGTCGTCTCGGGATTACCGAACATGACGCCGATTTTCATACGGATCTGATTGATGAAGATCACGCAGCAGTTCGACTTGCTGATGATGCCGGTCAGTTTGCGCAGCGCCTGGGACATCAGGCGGGCCTGCAGCCCCATATGGGAATCACCCATGTCACCTTCGATCTCGGCCTTGGGAACCAGGGCAGCCACCGAGTCGATTACCAGCACGTCAATCGCGCCGCTCCTGACCAGGGTTTCGGTAATTTCCAGCGCCTGTTCGCCGGTGTCCGGCTGTGATACCAGCAGGTCATCGGTCTTGACACCCAGCTTGCGGGCATAGCCGATATCGAGCGCATGCTCGGCATCGATAAAAGCGGCAATACCTCCCGTTTTCTGCGCCTCGGCGACAATGTGCAGTGCAAGCGTCGTCTTGCCGGAAGACTCGGGGCCATACACCTCAATTACCCTGCCGCGCGGAACACCGCCGACTCCCAGAGCCATGTCGAGAGAAATGGAGCCGGTGGAAATAGCCTCCACACCCGGAAGCGCCTCGTCATTGCCGAGCCGCATGATCGCGCCCTTGCCGAACTGTTTCTCGATCTGGCTCAGGGCCAGCTCAATCGCCTTGTTTTTCTCCAGTGCGTTGTTTTTCTCAGCCATAAGAGGTGTCTCCTGAAGGATAGGGTGTACAGATTAAAAGGGTAGAAAAATAGCATATCCGACAGAAGTATCGCAAGGTTTTATCTGTCTGTTTTATAAACCTGTCCCTCATTCCTGGCAGGTGCGGCAGTAAACAGTGCTCCGCCCCCCGAGCCTGATCTCGTCAAGGAGCTCTCCGCAGCCGGGGCACGGTTTCCCCCCCCGTCCGTAGACCTTGAAGAGCTGCGGATAATAGGCGACCGTTTCCTCTGCTACCAGGCAGGCATCCCCCTCACCGATCGAATCTTCCAGCACCTCACGGATAACCACAGCCAGTTCTGTACACTCCTGGAGTGTCATCGTCCCGGCGGCACGGTCCGGGCGGATGCGGGCACGGAACAGCGCCTCGTTGGCGTATATGTTCCCCACCCCGGCCACGACGCCGCTATTCATGATCAGCTGTTTAACCGCAACCCTCCGACCCCTGCTGGTCGCAAAGAGGTATGTACCGTCGAAGGCGCCGCTGAGCGGTTCCGGGCCGATCTCTGCCAGGAGCGGGTGCTGCAGCGGGTCACCGGTAAGCCAGGCAACGATGCCGAATTTGCGCGGATCGTGGAAACGGAGCAGCCGGCCAT
The DNA here is from genome assembly GCA_009886055.1 of Geobacter sp. Classification (GTDB taxonomy): domain Bacteria; phylum Desulfobacterota; class Desulfuromonadia; order Geobacterales; family Pseudopelobacteraceae; genus JACRCG01. The sequence continues at coordinate 23,751 of VFJM01000025.1, forward strand.
CGTCAAAAATGAAGTCGAGATGATCGTGTTTCCCCGGCGGAGATGTTCCGCGGAGCAGCCGCAGGAAGCCGGTCATCCCCAGGTGCACGAGCAGCCAGCCGCTTCCGCAGTCGAACAGCAGGTACTTCCCCCGCCGGTCGATGCCGCGCACGGTCCGTCCCGGCAGGATCTTCGCCAACTCCGCAGGGACCGGGAGCCGGAGCTGCCTTACGCGCAGCACCACCTGCTTAAAGCTCTTTCCCACCAGCTCCCGTTCCAACCGGCGGCGGGTTACTTCAACTTCCGGGAGTTCGGGCACAGCACCTCCAATAGCTGATTTTGCTGCCGCCTACTCCCTCTTCAGCAGATACCGACGCAGCCAGTCCAGAGCCGTCCATGCCGTCAGTGTACGGATCTCGTCCCGGTTCCCGCTGAACTGGAAGCGTTTGGTCCAGCAGCCGTCTGATGCCGCAAGCGAAATGTAGACAGTGCCAACCGGCTTCTCTTCGCTGCCGCCATCCGGCCCGGCAATCCCGGTGACCGCCAACCCAAGGTCACTCCCTGAAGCCATCCGGACACCCTTGGCCATCGCCGAGGCACATTCGGAGCTGACGGCACCGGAGCTGTTCAGCAGTTCGGCCGGAACCCCCAGCAGTCGCACTTTTGCATCATTCGAATAGGTCACCACTCCTTCGTAAAAATACCGGGAACTGCCGGAAATATCGGTGATCCTCTTTGCCAGCAAACCGCCGCTGCACGACTCCGCCAAAGAGAGCGTCAGGCAACGTTCACGAAACAGCTCCGCCACAGCTTCGTCCATGCTGATATCGCCCGATGAGAAGCAATACTCCTTCAATCGCTCCCGCACGGTGCGAACCGCCGGCACAAGAAGCTCTGTGGCCGCATCGTCATTGTCCGCTTCACCCCGCAACGTCACTTTTATCCAGGGGTACGTGACGCAAATTCCAAGTGTGAGCCCCTGTTCCGGCATGGCTATTCCCAGAAGCAATTCATCAACTTCCGCCTCACACGGTCCGAACAGGTTCAGGGCGGCAGTGCGGATAACCCGCTTGTGTGGAACCCTTTCCAGGATGAAGGGGATAACCGTGTCACGCAGCATGACGATCATCTCGGACGGTACGCCGGGCAGGAAAAACATGAAACAGCCGGTATGCATCAGATGAAAACCGCAGGCGGTTCCGTTGGGATTCGGGATCAGAGCAGACTTGGTCGGAATCATGGACTGCTTGTCACTCAAAGGGCAGACGATCAGGGTTTCCAGCTTGCTTGACATCAGGCGGACATGGGCGCGCGCCTCTTCATGAATGACCAGACGCCGGCCGGTGGCTCGCGCCGCAGCCCGCGACGTCAGATCATCAGCCGTAGGGCCGAGACCTCCGGTTACGATGATCGCATCGCTGACCCTCCCGAGGTCGTTAAGCGCTCCGATGATATCCGGTTCGTTGTCGCCGACCGTAAGGTGCCGCTGAACGCGCAACCCTTCCGCAAGCAGCATGGAAGCAATCGTCCCGGCATTCGTATCGGTCAACTGGCCGCAGATCAGTTCATCACCGATGCTCAACGTTGAAATTCTCATGATTCAGACGCTCCTTTGCTCTGAAGCAGCTCCATGACCTCAAGGCAGGGGATTCCCTTTTCGCGGGCGATCCGGCGACAATCCTCGTATTCAGGGGATCTGCGCAGTACTTTCCCGCTAGAATCAATAACCTCTTTAAACCGGACTGTGCCAAATCCGGTCGGCTGTTCGACAATCCGCCGCTGCAGAACAATGCGATCAGCCCGGTAATAGCGCAGACCGATGGCTGTTGTCTCGCTCAGCAGCAGCTGAGACAACTGATCAAGCTGCCCCGGGCGGCAGAGAAACGACACCATCACGCCGGGACGACCCTTCTTCATCTGGATCGGCGTAAAGTAGGCGTCCAGAGCCCCACCTTCGAAGAGACGTTCCATGGCGTACCCAAGCAGTTCCGGAGTAGAGTCGTCTATATTTGTCTCGGCAACGATCACGTCATCGTTATTTTTGTCATCAGCTCCGGAGTGCCCCAGAAAGGCCCGCAGAATATTGGGGCAATCAGCGAAATCTTTCCCTCCGGCGCCGCACCCTGTCTTTTCCAGGACCATTGCCGGCTGCTTCCCAAACCCGCTGGCCAGAGCCGCCACAATGGCTGCGCCGGTCGGAGTTACCCGTTCTCCCGGCCCACACTCGCCATGCACTGCCAATCCTTTCAGAAGCTCGGCCGTGGCCGGGGCCGGCACCGGCAGGCGCCCGTGGGATGTCTCGACAAAACCGCTACCGAGCGGCAGCGCTGCGGCATAGACCGTCTTGACCCCCAGAAACTCCAGACATATCGCGGTCCCGACGATATCAATGATAGAGTCAATAGCCCCGACCTCATGAAAATGGACCTCTTCGATGGCGACACCATGCACCAAAGCCTCAGCCTCGGCCAGCCGGCGGAAGATCAGTCGCGCCCGCTCTTTGACCGGCTCGGCCAAACTGCTTCCGGAGATCAGGTCATCGATCCCGGCATAGTGCCGGTGAGTATGGTGGTCATGCACCGCCACGTCAAATTTCAGAGCCGGTATCTGCTGCCGCTCCGTTCGACTGGTTGAGAGTTCGTAAGAGCCTGGCGGGAGTCCCAGTTTGTCCAGCTCGGCGCTCAGGTGCTCCAGCGGCACACCCAGATCAAGCAGCGCAGCAACCGTCATATCGCCGGAGATTCCGGTGTAGCAATCGAGATATAAAATAGTCATAGCGGTGGATTCCCGTTATTCAAGTTGTTTGAAGCGTATTCAACTTCGTAGAATGAGCTTTTTTACTGCTTTCCAATCCTCAACAGCTGGCGGCAATGTGTCCATGACAATTCTCGACGCAGTGCATTGAGAATTGGGAATGCCTGATAGAATGAACGCATATTTCAGAGGTTTGAACGATCAAAACCTTTGCCATGCCTGGAACTCAGCTCGCTGGAGGCAGGGGCGGGTTGCTTAGATCGCGTCATTGGTGTCCTTGATTGATTCATAGGGTAAAGAATCTAACAAATGAAATGGAATTAGACTTTGCGTCTAAATAAAAAAGTATTTGGATATCAGTCCGTTAACTGTTTAATAACGAGTTAGTAACTGTGCCGTCTAAATAAGCGGTTAAGCCCAAAACGGTACATAACTGCGGTATCTGAGCGAAGTAATAGTCGGGTCAGCCAGCTTGACAATCTCGGCTTCCATCGAATCCCGAATTACCCGTGACACGGATTCTGTTTTCTTCTCCGGTAACTTGAAGCGGTCTCGCAAGCTTTGGTTGGTCATCTTCTGGTTCATGACATATCTGAGGCAACAGTGCTGATAACAAGCCCTGATACGATCATTACGATCCATCTCTTCAAATTCTTTATGTGAGAAAAGAATCGCCTTTGTGTGTCGCTCGCCAACTCGGAAATCAGGAGCAGGAAGTTGGTACACTTCAGCGGCATGAATTACCTTGTCTATGCCACTCCCTTTTTCCTCGCAAATCCCCATACGTCTCATCAAGTCGGCAAGACGCTCATTACGTGATTGATATTCGTCGATAAAACGTTCGGGAGGGATAAACGGTTTGCCGGGGTTTGCTATCTCGATACGATCAGAATAGATTTCGATCATAACGGAACTGCCGCTTTCCATGAAGTCCTGATGGATGAGGGCGTTTGCCACCAGTTCCCGGATAGCTATCTCCGGAAACATCTTTACCTCATGGCGTAGAGCGGTTTCGATCACCTCATTTGTGGGGATCTGTCCGTTGACAAAATCTATCAAACCCTCAAAACCTACGGCATACCCTTTGATGCCCGGTTTATCCAGACGGGTGTTCATTTTGCTTGTGCCGTCATACACAATGACTCGTGGTGCTTTGCGGGCAAGATCGGGGAATTCGTCAAGCCGTTTTGCAAGTAGAATTGCACCCAGATTGGTTATGTCCCAATGTTCGCCTTGCCTGATGATCAGCCGTTCCCGTTCAAAACGATCCAGAACACCTTCCCGGTTAGCCGGATAAGGGAGTTTGAGCAGGTCAAAGTAGCTTTGAGAGTCCAACAGTCTGACCACATCGTCAGCGCTGCATTCCTTCAAGGTGTTTTGCGCCAACCAGTCCGCTTTGCCTTCATTGAAGATGCAGCGTAACCGGTCTTCTGTCATGGAAACGGTATCTTCGGTGGAACGCATCAAATAAGCGCCTTCAAACTGGTACGCAGTTCCTGCCGGTCGTGACGGGATGTGAAAGACAACTACCCGGCCATCGGGATGACTTACCTCTTCCACATCAACCCGGAGACGCAGCTTTTCAAATATCTTTGCTTGAATATCGCCAGGATTGGTGAATGCATTGCTGCCGACGACACGGCGGGGCAGCTTGTCGGTCACACCAAGGACAAACCTGCCGCCACCCTCATTCGCCAATGCTACGCAGTATCGATATAGTTTGGTAGTGTCGTACTGGTTCTTGGCTTCCTTGAATTCAAGATGTTCGTCTTCGCGTGGCGCTGATATGAGGCTTTCAAGTTCAGGAATGCTGGTGCTCATGGCTCACCTTCTACTACTGTCTCATCAGATTGCTCAGTCCAGTCAGGCCATTGAAACTCCAGCCGCAGCGCTACTTCCTGTATCCAGTGTGGGATACGTCCTTGCCGCTGCTTGGCATATTTCTGCCAATTAGTTTTCCAATCCAGGCTCTCAACAGCGTCCGGGGCATACTTGGCACGCCACGCTACTGCGCATAGCCAGTATGGTTGAGAATCATTTCTACCTGCTTGCGACAATTCATCCCAAGGTGCAATAACCTGTTCCATAAGTTCATCACGCTTTGTAGGAAGCGTAGAACAGCATGCCTGCACAAAGGAGCAGCATATCTGAATAGGTCGTTGACGATGGGATGGAATATTCAGTGCTGTGCTATGAATTTGTGCCAAGTCATCGCTTTTGACAGAATAAGTAACAAGCATACTGAGTAGAATTTGAACGCAGTAGCTGTTGGACAGATCTTCGGTAAATCGTGCTGTGGCTTTCTGGACCAGCCGTTGACGTATTTCTAGCGCTTGCTCAGCATACCCAAGAGACCTTTCGTATTGTCCAACATCTATCAAGCGGATTGCATAGTTGTTTAATGACATTGCAAAATCGGGGTCGAAGCGATCTGGATTTTTCTGGGCCAGCCTTTTGTATATTTCAAAGGCATGACAGGCATGCTCCAAAGCTACTTCAACTTGCCCAATATCACTTAAGTAGATTGCACTGTTACTTAAGGATGTTGCATAGTCGGATTCGAAACGTTCAGGATTCTTATCTGCCAGTCGTTTGTTGATTTCAAGTGCCTGCTTGATGTGGTCAAAGGCTTCTTTGTACTGTCCATTGTCTCTCAAACTACTCGCATAATTGTTTAAAGACCTTGCATAGTCGGGTTCGAAACGATCCGGTTTTCCCTGGGCCAGTTTTTTATGTAGTTCCAAAGCTTGGAAGGCGCGATCCAGAGCTGCTTCGTCTTGCCCTGCATCGCTCAAGTAGCTTGAAAGGTTGCTCAAGGAAATAGCATAATGTGACTCGTAACGATCAGGATGCTTCTCGGCCAACCGTTTATCGATTTCTAATGCTAGCAAGGCATGAACTAAAGCCTCTTCATTTTGTCCAGCGCCATTTAGGCGTGCTGCATAATTTCCTAGTGTCATCGCATGATCAGATTCGTAGCGGTTTGGATATTTCTGTGCAAGTCGTTTGTTGATTTCCAATGCTTGACGTGTATGATCCAAAGCCACTTCGTCTTGTCCGGCATCATCCAGGCGATTAGCGTAGTTATTTATTGATTTCGCATAATCGAGCGAAAAACACTCCGGATTCAAAGGATGTAATTTTTTAAAAAGATTATATGCCTCTCGGGCAAAATCAAGTGCCTGCTCATCACGTCCTACCCAATGAAGTGATACGGAATAATTAATAATTACTCCTGCGTAACGAGCAAGTAACTCCGGTTTTTTATTTTTTTCCAATGTTTGTCGAGCTTTATTAACGAGAAACTCTTTTACCGCACACCCCAGTTCTGCAAGTTGTACTGATTCCTGTTGTAAATGTGGATCCAGCAAACCTACGACCTGGCTTTTTGCCGCTGGTCCTAATCGAGCAAAAGCAGCTTCCGCCGCAGCCGGTAAATATCCTGCGGTCTCAATAACTACAGTCAATATTTCCTGATAACAATGAGCAAAATTGCGAGTTAAGGCATCTGTCAGTGTCTCGTGCAAATCTGGACGCTTGTCTGACAGCCGAGCTAGAACAGTTAAAGAATGACGTCGAATTTTCTGAGAAGCGGAACTTGAGAGAACAGCATCCAGCAAGCGAGGAGCATCAGAACCAACTAAAGCTTGTGCTACCAGAGCCTCACCAAGCAGATCAGGGCGTACCGCCTGCAAGCCTTGTTTTCCGGGGTAAAGTGGCACCAATGCTTTGAACAGAGAGTTGAAATCTGCTGGACTAAGGGTAGTTCCCCCCATTTTATTCCAAAACATCTGGGCATCTTTCGGTGTGGCAAAGCCGCCAGCCAAGGTGGTCAGCGCCAATAATTGCTGGGCATGCTGTTCCGGTTCGCTGAAGGTGAAATGGGCAAGCAAGCGGCTCCAGTAGCGGCGTTCGTGGTTGAGCAGCGCCTTAGTCAACCCCTCGGCGGTGGTCGGGCGTTCACCGTGCAGCGCCAACAGGGCTGCCATTTGCAAATAGAGCGGGCGGCCAAAATGATCTCCCGCCAGTTCGGGCGTTACATCCGGTGCGCTCACCCCCAAGGCATCGGCAAAGGCGGTCAATGCCTGGCGATAGGCATGGCGACGGTCATCTTCTTCAGCGTGGAGCGGCGGCAGGGTATATGGTCCTGTCGTAGCATAGCCGGAGAGCAGAGCCTCGCAGTGCGGGTCTTTGCTCGGCAGATTGTCCCACCATTCCCCGCCATCACGGGCCAGTAACAATAGCCGGACTGGATGATTGCCGGGGTTTTGCACGATGGCTTTGAGCAGGGCGAGCAAAACTTGCTGCCGGGTTTCGGCATAATCGATGACAACCAAAACGGGCATATCGAATGTACGAAGCTGCTGCCAGGCACCTGTCATCTCCCGTTGTTCCAATTGGGCATCCAGTAACCCGGTATGCCAGTTTGCAATTGATCGTTGCTGGCATAGTTCCAAAGCCAAACGGGTCTTGCCCAAGCCACCCGCTCCGGTGATCAGTCGTACTGCATGCGGCCACTGGTTATCGTCGAGCCAGTTATGTAAAGCGTCTAGATCGGGTTGACGAGCAGAGTCAAAAGGCACCAGTGCTTCTTCCGCCCGCAGCAACTGGCTGTCGGCCATACCACCACCAGCTTTCCATTGCTTTACCGGCATCTGTAACGGTGAAGATATGGTCGTGGCGGATTGGGAGGGGGGCGTGGGAGCGCTCAGTACCGATGCTATCTGTTCGGGGGTAACTGGCGGCAAACTCCCTTTCTGCAATGTCCAGCCGAACGCCTCCACAGCGTCCTCCGCGCAATTGGGCCACGAGAACTTTGCAAGATTATTACGCAACCTACCTGCTATGCTACGAGCTTTCTCCGGCTTGTGCGCGATCTCTGTAAGCTTGGCAACAACTGTCGGCAGATCATCCTTATGGAAATACGGATTATTGCTTGAAGCACGTACGCTAATCGAGTGCACTTCGTTGTCAAGATCCAATTCATCCAATAGCCGGTATACACCGCTGTTTTCACTGATGATCAGCGGAACGCCCGCTGCAATTGCTTCCCATGCCGTAAGTCCGAAACCTTCATGCCAGGACGGCATCATCGCCACGCTCGAACCGCTCAAGTCGGCATAAAGCATCTGCCGATCCTGTGTAAAAGGTAAGGCATGGAGGTTAATTACTCGTTGTGCATATTCTTCCGCAAACTGCTTAAGTTCTGTTTCAGGATTTATTTGGTTATCCTGGAGGGATGGAGATTCAAGATCGACACCGCGCAATACCAGCTTGGGTTCTTTACAGAGGCCATCCGGCATGTTTTTATCACATGCTTCACGGTGGGCCTGGGCAAAGGCAGCAATACCGAGATGTCCCTGTTTAATCCGAGCCGCGTCATCACTGAGCCGACCGCTGAGAAATGCGGTGAACTTCTTAGGCGGCTCACGAAGCGATATTTCAGCAAGTCCCGGTATCAACATGTAAACCGGTTTTGCAGCCTCAATCATATCACTCAATGCATCGCGCAAGAGTGGACCTATTGCCAGAGCAATATCGGCCTGCCTGAAAAGCGTTGTTTGCTCTTCGACTTTTGTTCTGGCTGTTGCTGAATCTTCGGCATACGACTCATAGTGATCGTAGCTCATATGATGTATCAGGGCAGAACGTCCTCCAGCCAGTTTTGCCGCTGCAATGGCTGCCACGCCGGTGATTCTGTCATGTCCTAACCATACAGTATTGCCTAGTTCAAAAGTGATTTCACGGCGCTTTAATTCATCAATAGCTACCTGCGCATGAGCTTCGGAAAACAGCTTGTCCGCGGGAGAGTAGGGAAGAGGCACAAGAGTTACATATGCATTGCGGGCTTCCTCAATCTCTTCAGGTGTGGCGCTTGTCACAACACAAACAAGTTGCGCTCCGAGATAATAGGCAATACCAAAATGATGCAGAAAGTCGGTATTAAAGCAATTGATGCCGCCGTATTTGCTTCCCCATTGTGTGGCAAAAGAAATTAGTGTGTGCACGTTCACCCCACCTGGATAATGAAGTTGTTCGATTGTAAATAGCTGTTATTTCAACACCAAATAAATTCCCTGACTATTTTCAACGGGCTAGAATATAGGCTGGTAATTCCAACGTCAATCCACCCTCACATCCGATTCATCAGACTCGCGGCGCAGGCGGCTCCAAAACCGTTGTCGATGTTGACGACCGTTACCCCGGAGGCGCAGGAGTTGAGCATCCCGAGCAGAGCCGCGATGCCGCCGAAGGAAGCGCCATACCCGACCGAAGTCGGCACCGCAATCACCGGTTTATCCACCAGCCCTCCGACGACCGAAGGGAGCGCACCTTCCATGCCGGCCACCACGATAATGACCGCGGCTGCGTTCAACTGTTCGCTCCGGGCCAGCAGCCGGTGAATACCGGCCACGCCGACATCGTAGATCTGCTCGACCTGGTTACCCAGAAAGCGGGCCGTTACGAGCGCCTCTGCCGCAACCGGAATATCGGACGTGCCGGCTGAAACAACCAGAATCGTCCCCTTCCCCCGCTGTTCCGGCGGCTGATGCT
>VFJM01000150.1 GCA_009886055.1 Geobacter sp.
CTTCCCCCCCTCGCCAGAGCAGATTGGTGTCATCCACCTTTTCTATCAACATCATCAGTGTACCGATCATGGCTCGCTCACCGTCGTGTCCATCGTGAAGAAGGCGGCTCAAGGTCGGAATACCGAACCTGTACACGTTCGGGAAACCGGCAGCGGCCTCACCGCGTGCGCCAGACCTGGCATACCGTTGATGGACCTGGTTACCATGGGTTGAAGCAGACGCAGGGCGTGCGGCAAGAATCTTTTCTCCCCATGCACGCTCAACCACCCTTCCGCAACTCAACCCTGCAAGAGCCGGGTTGCTCTGGCGCAGCAGTGACGCGGAAGCCAGCAGCCCCAGGTTGAAGATTGCGCCGCGATGGGTGTTGACGCCGTCGGTTGCATGCAGCATCCGCGCTTCCGCCTTCCTCCCCGCAGCCATCATGCCCTGGAATCCCTGGCCGAACGCTGCGGCCATCGCCATCTCCGCAAACGCCCCCTCCAGGGCTGTGATGCTCTTCAGAAACGTGCCGATCTGCATGTCATGATGGCTTCCTGAGTCGACCGGCGTCACCAGTCCCGGCTTGGGCCATGCACGCACCTCGTCTCGAAGGGCATTCAGACAGAGCTGGTCAAGCAGATGCAAATCGACAAACTGTGCGATCTCCTGTTGCACGGCAACGGGTGTAGAGAGGTTCAGTCCCATATCAGACACCCTTCCGCCCGAGAAAATCGTCAAGGGTGATCAGCCCCACACCGTGGCTTGATTTGGCCAATACCCTGCGTGAACCTCCGGCGTTACCTGCCGCCGCGACTTCTCTCCAGGCTGCGCCCCAGCCGGAAGGTGAGAGGATTTCGCCGTCCAGTCGCGGTCCGGACTCCTCACACGCGGCAAGGGAGTCCACGAGCAGTTGCATGTCGGAAACGTCATCACAGACAAACAGGAGATCGAGATCACTCGCATCCGTCAGATAATTGTAGCTGCTCACCGTCTGCCACATAAGCGATCCATACACGCACGGGGTGACCGCTGCCGCGGTACTCAGATCCAGTATGCGCTGAATGGCATCCTGCCAGAGGGGGGCATGGGGGAGAGACCGGGCCAGCTCCAGCGGCCCGCTCTGCCGGAGGATCGCTTCTGTCGGCACGGAGAGGGATATGCGTTGGCGTGTTGCAGGCGGCGGCAGGGTGAGGCCAAGAGCGATATGCGGGACGCCCGTCGCCTGCTGCTTCGGCTGTCGTGCCACTACGAGCGGCAGCCCTTGCGCGATCCACTCCCGTGCAAATGGAACATACTCAGGAACTGCGGTATATTGAGCCGGGTCCAGATCAGGATCAAGCCAGACCAGGCTGTGGCGTTGTGCCGTCTGTCCCATTACGATCCCGCCACCAGCCCGGTTATCGCGGCGGCCAGCATTCTGCCGCCCCGTTCAAGGCCGAGGAGCGCACGTCCATCCTCGCTCCCGGCGTGAAACACTGCGGATGCGAGACAACTGTTCCAGTCGTCTTCGGCACTCCAGAGCTCATGTACCGCCCCCATGCGCCAGAAGTTTTCGGCGCCCGGTGCAAAGACCGGTGACTCCTCCGCCAGTACCACCAGCCTGTCGTACGGTATTTTGGTCACCTTTGACATCGCGCGGAGATCCATGACCCGCACCTGGGCATCAGGGAGGGCACAGACCCGGTCCGCCATCAGCCCGAAGGCCAGAAAGCCCCCACTGACAGCCTCGCCATGGACAACGGTTACCAGACGATGGCCATGACGCCGGGCGAGATCACAACAGCGCGCCACGTGGGCAAAGTACCCGTTCAATCCGAGCAGCTCTTCGTGGCGTGAGAGCTCCTGCCCCTGGGTGTCAACCAGGAAGACGATCGTGCGGGGCGGGCGGGAGAGACTGTCGTCTTCACGTACAGCGGCGAGAATGGCAGCGGCTACTTTGAGCGCCAGCCCGCTGCCGATTGCCGCCTTGTTGCGCGTACCGATGATGACCGCTTCAGCATCTGCTACTGCCGCGGTTCCAGCGAAGAAATCCCCGTCAACCGTTATGGTGTGCCGTCCGGAGCCAAACAGCCTGTCGAATAGCATGTTCATGGTGTCCCCTCAAGGTGCCGGTTGAAGTCGTCAACCGGCATCAGCGCTACACTCTCCAGCTCTGTAAACCCGGCTTCCTCGAAGACGATGCGCCCGTCCCGGGCCGTGTCATATCTCCGGGCGCGTGCCGATAACTGCTCATGTTCTTCTGTGAGAGCGGCCAGATCCGAAGCGGGCAGCCGCCGTTCGGCATGCTTGCCAAGCAGTTCGGCGGTTGCGGCCCGGAATGAAGCGATGTCGTCATCGACCAGACGGGTAGCGTCCCCCAGGACGCGCCGCAGCTTGCCGCCGGTAATGCGCCAGACCAGCGCGCGGTCCCGGGAATCGAACTCATCGACACCCTTGACCGTCTCGATCACCTCCGGTCCTGAGAGCCCTATTCTACCCTGCTCGGAGATAACAACCTCGGTGCAGAGGAGGGTCACGATTCCCATCCCGCCGAAGGCCCCGCACGAGCCGCCGATCAGGGCAAAGACCGGGATGCCCGCCTCCTCTGTGCGGAGGACGGCACGCATCAATTCCGATATCGCGATCAGGCCGGCGTTGGCCTCATGCAGCCGGACTCCGCCCGAATCAACCAGCAAAAGCACGGCCGCCGGACGCTCGCTGAGCGCCCTTTCAAGGAGTCCGCACAGCTTGGCTCCATGGACCTCGCCGACAGCGCCGCCGTTGAACTTCCCCTCCTGGCCGGCGATAAGCACCGGATGGCCCGCCAGGAGGGCACGCCCCACCATGACGCCGTCGTCAAAGGCCACCGGGGCATTGAGCCGCGCCAGGTGCGGGCTGCTGTGGCGCAGATGCGGCGGGCAGAGTTCCGAGAAGGAGTCCGGATCGACAAGTTTTGCGATGCGCGTCCGTGCCGATGCCTCAAAATAACAGGTCGGTTTCACGTTCATGGTTTCTCGCTCCTGAAGAGTTCAACAGCCTGATCGAGACGGAGGCTCACCACGGCCGGGGTTGCGCCGGCGTCGTTTATGGTGACGTTCACTCCTCCCACCGGGTGGCGTTCGACAAAGTCGCCCAACACGGCGTTCCAGATGTCGCGGAACCCTTCAGCCGGCGTATGTACGTCTATCCTGCAGCTATCCCCGGGTTCTCCACTCTCAACGAGTACTTCAAGATTTCCGGAAGAAACGACGCCGCAGACCCGGGGTGGATGAATCTCTGACTGGCGGTTGCCAACCGGAAAGGTCATGACAAACTGTTCCATATATAATCTCCCTACCAGTTGCGGAAATGCTTGGGCGGGTTGTAGAGACCACCCGAAGCGAGTACCAGATCTTTGATGCTGCGAGCCGCCAGGAGGTCCCGCGTTGCCATGCGCTTGTCGATGCCGAGATCCTGGGGGTAGCGGACGATGCCGCGATCCCGCAGGTTTTCTACCATGCGCCGGTCACGCGCCAGCCCGACCTGTGTGTAGCCCGCCACGCCGCGGATTGCCTGTTCCCGCTCCTCGGGGGTCTCGCAGCGGAGCAGATGGGCGATCCCTTCTTCGGTGATGATATGGGTGACGTCCTCGCCGTAGATCATCACCGGCGGCAGCTCCATCCCTGCGCTCTCGGCCAGATCCCAAGCATCAAGACGCTCCACGAAGGCCGGCTGCATATGTTCGCGGGAGGTCTCCACGATCTGTGCGACGAGCTTCTGGCCGCGCGGCATCGCGGCATGGGGCCGCGCCTCCCTGCCGGCACGCAGCCAGGCGGGAGAGGCGTGCCGGCGTCCCCTCGCATCGGAGCCCATGTTGGGCGCCCCGCCGAAACCGGAGATACGCCCCTTGGTAGCGGTGGAACTGTTCCCGGCCAGGTCGATCTGCAGGGTCGAGCCGATGAAAAGATCGCAGGCATAGTGCCCTGCAACCTGGCTGAAGGCGCGGTTGGAGCGCATGGAACCATCCCGGCCGACAAAGAAGATATCAGGGCGGGCGGCGATGTAGCGTTCCATCCCTACCTCGGAGCCGAAGGAGTGCACCGATTGCACGAAGCCTGCCTCGATGGCCGGGATCAATGTCGGATGGGGATTAAGCGCCCAGTGAGTGCAGATCTTTCCCTTGAGCCCCAAATCCGCCGCATAGGTAGGGAGCAGCAGTTCGATGGCCGCCGTGTCGAAGCCGATGCCGTGGTTGAGGCGGGTTATGCCGTATTCGGCATACAGCCCCTTGATGGCGATCATCGCCATCAAGATCTGGATCTCGGTGATCTGGGCCGGGTCGCGGGTGAAGAGCGGCTCGATGTAATGCGGGGTGGGTGCCTTGACGAAATAATCGACCCAGTCGGCCGGGATGTCTACCCGCGGGAGTTTGTCGACCACCTCGTTCACCTGGGCAATGACGATGCCGTTCTTGAAGGCGGTGGCCTCGACAATGGCCGGCGTATCCTCGGTGTTCGGGCCGGTGTAGAGATTGCCATCCCGGTCGGCCGCCTGGGCGGCGACCAGCGCCACCTTGGGGGTGAGATCGATGAAGTAGCGGGCAAAGAGCTCAAGGTAGGTATGGATCGCGCCGATCTTGATCCTCCCCTGTTCGACGAGGGTTGCCAGGCGCCCCGCCTGCGGCCCGGAGAACGAGAAGTCGACCCGGCTCACCTGCCCCTGCTCGATGATATCGAGATGCTCAGGAAGAGCCAGTACCGATTGCAGAAGGTGCAGATCACGCACACGGGAAGGATCGGTTTTCAGCAGACTCCGTGAAAGAAAATCGGCCTGTTTCTGGTTGTTCCCCTCGATGCAGACGCGGTCCCCGGGTTCGATAACGGCTTCGAGAAGTCGTGTAATGTCTTCAGCAGAGACTTCGCGGCCGCGGGCAAATGCCGCCCCCCGCTCCCGGCGGGCCGAGCTGTTGCGCATCTGCGCATCCCAGCTGGCCGGATTTTCAGAAAGTTGATTCATTGAATACCTCTTTTTGCTTCACTGTTTGCAGCCAGAGCAGCTGGAACCGCTCTCTCAGCACGTTTTTTTGTACCTTCCCCATCGCGTTGCGCGGCAGCTCATCGACGAAAAACAGCCGCTTCGGGACCTTGAAGCCTGCCAGATTACCCTTCAGAGCGCCGATTACCCCGGTTTCCGTCACTGCTTCACCAGCGCCTCCCTTCTGACGCACCACGACCGCCGTGACGGCTTCGCCCAGGTCCGGATCGGTGAGGCCGATTACGGCAGTTTCCACCACCCCCGGCATCTCGTCGATCATCTCTTCGACCTCTTTCGGATAGACGTTGAGCCCGCCGGTAATGATCAGATCCTTTGAGCGCCCGATGATCGTGAGGTAGCCGTCCCGGTCCAACCGTCCCATGTCGCCGGTACTGAAGAAGCCGTCTTCGGTGAACTCCTCCCGGCTCTTTTCCGGCATCCCCCAGTAGCCGACGAAGACCTGAGGCCCCTTGACCAGAATATTTCCGACTTCGCCCCCGTTCACCGGCGTGCGGCCGTCGTCCACGATGCGGATTGCTGTCCCTGGCAGCGGAAAGCCGACCGTCCCGCCGCGCCGTTCGGCGTCGTAGGGGTTGGAGGTGAACATCCCCCCCTCGGTCATGCCGTACCGTTCAAGGATGGTATGGCCGGTGCGTGCCGTGAACTCGTCGAAGGTTTCCTTCAGGAGCGGCGCCGAACCGGAGATGAAGAGGCGCATTCCGGCGCAGAGTTCCCGCGTGAACCCCTGTTCCGCCAGCAGACGCACGTAGTAGGTCGGCACCCCCATGAAGACGGTCGCCGCCGGCAGGAGATCAATGGCCCTCGCGGCATCGAACCGGGGTTCAAAGAGCATGGGGCTGCCGTTCAGCAGGGCGCAATGGATGGCGACAAACAGTCCGTGGGCGTGAAAGATCGGCAGCATGTGCAGGAGCACGTCGCCGGGGCGGAAACCCCAGAACCTATGCAGAACCAGCGCATTAGCGGCGAGATTGCCGTGGGTGAGCATTGCCCCCTTGGGACGGCCGGTGGTCCCGGACGTGTAGAGGATCGCTGCCAGGTCGCCGGATCGCCGGGGTACGGTGATGAATCTGTCCGACTGGGCGGCCGCCGCTTCGACAAGAGCGCCGCCGCCATCGTCGGCGAGTTCGAGTACGTGGGGCACGCCGGATGCTGCAGCCAGCTCGTCACCCAGCGCGCGGTTCTGCGGCCGGCAGACGAAGAGACGGGGGGTGGCGTCATCGAGGAAGTACCCGATTTCGTGGCGCTGGTAGGCATCGTTCAGGGGGAGGAAAACGGCGCCGGCCCGCAGGCAGCCCAGGTAGAGGAACAGAGCCTGGGGTGATTTTCTTACCTGCACCGCGACCCGGTCGCCCGGCTGCACCCCCAGCGATGCCAGCAGATTGGCGTAGCGGGCCGATTCCTGCTGCAGCATGCCGTAGCTTACCTCCCCGGCATCGGGGAGAAGAAGGCATGCTGCAGCAGGGTCGGCCGGGAAACCTGCCTGGAGGGTTGCGTAGAGGTTTTCATTGATGATGCCGGTCATGTGGTGGATATCCCCATGACCATGTCGGGAAACCAGGTAGCGATGCCCGGTACGAAACAGAGCAGCAGCACGGCGAGCATCATGAGTACGACAAAAGGCATCACACCCCAGATCACGTCCTTCAGGGGGATGTCCGGCGCAATATTCTTGATGACGAATATGTTCAGCCCGACCGGCGGATGGATGAGCCCCATCTCCATGATGATCGTCATGACCACACCGAACCATATCAGATCAAACCCTGCAGCCCTCAGCGGCGGCAGGATGATCGGCGCCGTCATCAGGATAATCGATACCGGCGGCAGGAAAAAACCGAGCACCAGGACCATGAACAGTATGGTTGAGAGGAGCAGCCACTTTGAGAGATGCAGCGCAACGATCCACTCTGCCGTTGACTGGCTGATGTGCAGGGAACTCATTACGTACGAATAGAGGAGCGACATGCCTATAATCAGCATCAGCATGGTCGATTCCTTCAGGGTGCTCGTGAAGATCGGCTTAAGGTCTTTCGGGCGCCAGACCTTGTAGACGATGGCAATCAGCGCCAGCGCCAAAATGGCGCCCAGTCCCGCTGTTTCCGACGGCGTTGCGTACCCGCCGTAGAGGGCGATCATGACCCCGGTGAGGAGGATCACGAAGGGAAGCACCCGCGGCAGCATCCGGGTCTTGTCGGCAAGGGTCAGATTCATGTCATCAAGATAGGCGGACTTGACGCCGCCACCCTGATAGACATCGAGGGCCACGTTGTACTCGCGCTTGTATTGCCATACGGCATACCCCGAGAAGAGCGTGACCAGCAGGAGACCCGGTCCGAGGCCGGCCAGGAACAACCGGCCGAGTGACTGTTCGGCGGCAACGGCGAACAGAATCATGGTGATGGAGGGGGGGAGAAGGATTCCGAGCGTGCCGCCGGCGGCGATGATGCCGGCGGCGAAGCCGGGTGAATAGCCCCGCTGTC
>VFJM01000331.1 GCA_009886055.1 Geobacter sp.
GGAGGATATTTTAGATGGACATGATTTTAATTCCAGCCGTCAACATGACGCCGATTCTACCGGAGATATTTCTCTCCGTGCTGGCCATGGCTCTACTGCTGATCAACGTATTTAGCCCCGGCGGACAGAAGTCATACCTGGCGTATATCAGTTTCATCGGTATTGTCGTGGCAGCGGTGCTGGTGGGAGCCGGATGGGGCGGCCACATTGAGAGTTTTGGCGGGTCAGTGGTTCTCGATAACTTTGCGACGTTCTTTAAGATGACGTTTCTGGTGGCTGCCGGCTTGACCGTCCTGATTACAGACAGTTACATGGAACGCGAAGGGTGCAACCACGGCGAACTGTATCCGCTGATTCTGTTTGCAGTTGTCGGTATGATGCTGATGGCATCCGGCACCGACCTCATGACGATATTCCTCGGGCTTGAAGTAATGTCTGTAACCCTTTATGTCCTTGCCGGTTTCAACAGGGGCAACAAAAAGTCCAATGAAGCCGGACTCAAATACTTCCTGCTCGGTTCTTTCTCCACCGGTTTTATGCTGTACGGCATGGCGCTTATCTATGGCGCAACCGGCACGACCCGCCTGTATAAGTTAGCCGCAATTGTTGGGCAGATGACGCTCCCTTCGGCCAATATCATGCTGGTGGCAGGCATGCTCCTTATGATGACCGGCTTTGCATTTAAGATCGCCGCAGCGCCGTTTCACATGTGGACACCTGATGTTTACGAGGGTGCTCCGACGCCGATGACCGCTTTCATGTCAGCTGGTCCCAAAGCTGCCGGTTTCGCCGCACTGCTCCGTATTTTTCTGGTTGCGCTTCCGACACTGCAGGTCGAATGGAGCCAGGTACTCTGGGTGCTGGCGGTGTTGACCATGACTGTCGGTAACATAACTGCACTGCGTCAGGACAATATCAAACGAGTTCTTGCCTATTCCTCAATTGCCCACGCAGGGTATGCGCTGGTCGGTTTTACCGCCGGAAACGGCACCGGTATCGCAGGTATCCTGTTTTACATGCTCTCCTACTCCTTCATGAATATCGGGGCCTTTGCGGTTATCATCCTGGTTGCCAAAAAGGGTGAAACCAACGGCAACGTATCCGACTTTGCCGGTCTCGGCTTCAAACGCCCGATTCTCGCCCTTGCCATGACACTGTTTCTGTTTTCCCTAGCCGGTGTGCCTCCGGCAGCCGGTTTTGTCGGCAAGTTCTATCTGTTTGCCGGAGCAATTCAGAAGGGATACATCTGGCTGGCGGTCATCGGCGTTCTTAACAGCGCCGCGTCCGCGTACTATTATCTTCGTATCATGGTCTACATGTACATGAAGGAGCCTAGAGAAGAGTTTGAGTGGGTACATGTTACCGCTCCTGTTGCTCTCGCGCTGGTAATCGCCGCTGCCGGTACATTGATCCCCGGCATTGTCCCTTCGATTATTCTTCAGTATGCACAGATGGCGGTCAAGCTCATGTAGGCTTTACCACCATGCAGTAATGACAAAGGGCGGCCTCTTGAAGAGACCGCCCTTTGTCATTCCTTGATTACGTGCTAGTATCAATCAGCAGGAGCAAAAATGGTCGCGCACGAAATCTGGACAACCCTTAAAATACTTGCCTGGACAAAGGAGTTTCTCCTCTCCAAAGGGGTTGCAAACGCACGTCTGGAAGCAGAATGGCTCCTCTGTGCCGCAATGGGGCTTGATCGGGTTGGTTTGTACCTGCAGCACGACAAGCCGTTAAATGACCGTGAACTGGCGGCATATCGGGTGCTGGTTGCCCGCAGGGCACGGCGCGAGCCGCTCCAGCATATCCTGGGCAGTCAGGAGTTCTGTGGTCTTGACTATGAGGTTACCGCTGATGTTTTGATTCCGCGGCATGACACCGAACTGCTGGTATCGGAAGCCGTAACAAGGCACCCGGAAGCCCGCACTGTTCTGGATATCGGAACCGGAAGCGGATGTATTGCCGTTTCATTGCAGAAGCGGCTTTCTCAGGCGGCTGTCACCGCCACGGATATCTCGGAAGCGGCACTGGCAGTTGCCCGTCGTAACGCAGAAAAACATGGTGCCCCAATAGACTTTTTGCTGGGCTCTCTGTTTGCTCCGGTTGCCGGCCGCCGATTCGATCTGATCGTGTCAAATCCGCCGTACATTCCTACCGCGGATATAGAAACTCTTGATCAGGAAGTGCGCGATTATGATCCTCTTTCCGCCCTGGATGGCGGCAGTGATGGACTCGATATATACCGGTCGCTCATTCCGGCGGCCGCCGGGCATCTGATCCCGGGTGGGTGGCTGCTGGTGGAAATCGGAGTCGGGCAGGCGAAAGATGTCGCAGCGCTGTTTCGGCAAACCGGCACCTATGGTGAACCGGTTATTGCCCGTGACCATGGTGGAATTGAACGAGTTGCAGGTTCTGAGCGAAAGGAGATGCCATGACCATCGAAGAAGCGGACAGGGTACTGGCTGAAAGCGATCTGTTAGTCAGCCAATCGGATGTTGTTGCCGCTATCGCACAGATAGCAGATGAGATGACGGCGGAGCTGAAGGGTTCCAATCCGGTGCTGGTCTGCTGCATGAACGGGGGGCTTGTCTTTGCCGGGCAGCTGTTGACAAAACTGGTATTTCCGCTGCAGGTCGATTACGTGCATGCTACCCGTTACGGCCATGAGATAAACGGTGTGGCGCTTGACTGGAAGGTCAGGCCGCAGATCGACCTCCATGGCAGGGTTGTAGTGCTGCTGGATGATATCCTTGACGAGGGGGTAACGCTTGGAGCCATCGCAGAGTATTGTCGTCACCAGGGTGCGGCGAAGGTGATGATGGCGGTGCTGGTCGAAAAACTCCATCTGCGCAAGGTGATACCGGGCATGCGGGCCGACTTTACCGGGATTGAGGTCGGCGATCGTTTTTTGTTCGGCTACGGACTCGATTATAAGGGGTACTGGAGAAACGCCCCCGGCATCTTTGCGCTCAAGGATCACAAGTAAATGCAATTGGCACCGGATAGTATGAGTAGCGAATAGTGGCTGTATGCATTTGCCTGATCAAGACAAACTTAATGCGAGGCCTGACTAGATGCTGAGTTCTGTGACGGCAATGCCGGGCTGTACCTCATCCAGTTCGCATGCGTCACCCTCAAACTCTTCATCGTCGAGATACGGCTCCGACCTTCTCCCCATGGCCGCAATCACCTTGCCGCTGATCAGTCCGCCACCGGCGGCGAGTACGAGCGTTATCAGTATTCCGGCCAGTTGTGCTCCGAAATTGATGCCGCTGACGACGAACAGGGCGGCAATCCCGCCAAGGAGTCCCGGCAGGCCGTGCAGATAGAGCACGCCGCAGGTGTCGACCTTTTTGGTCATATCTGTCAGTCGTGTTTGAATGAGTGCAAAGCCGAAGGTGGAGACGATCCCGGCCAGGATTCCGATCGCAAAGGCGGTGCCGGGAAGCGCCAGGTCGCAGGTTGAACCGATGGCCACGCCTCCGGCCAGCGTCGCATTGGCGATATCCGCCGCCGATATCTTTCCCCTCAGTTTGACCGAAGCAAAATAGGTGGCGATCGTTGATCCGCAGAGTGCCAGAATGACGTTTACGGCTGTTCGCGGCACATCTGCAGGGGCAACCAGCGCCGCACAGAAGCTGGGCCAGAACACCCACAGCACCATGCTTCCCAGCAGGGAATACCGGTCACTGGTGTCATCGCACTCGATCGGGGTGTCATACTCCTTCAGCGTGGTCATCGAGGCCGCCACACAGAGACCGAAGATGGCGCCAAAGGCGTGAATGACGATTGATCCGCCGGTGTCTACCACCTTGCCGCTGATCAGCCCTAACCCGCCGTTGAGAACGATCCATTCATTCAAGGAATAAAAGGGGACAAACAGGATACCCAGCAGCATGTACTGTCCCATTTTCAGCCGCCCCAGCACGGCTCCTGCGCAGATCAGCAGGCTGGCAGCAGCAAACTCGGCCAGGATCAGTTTGTCGATGATACCCTCTGAGCTGCCGATGCCGTGAAAACTCTCTTTCAGGAAGTACAACGGAATTGAAACGCTTACCAGCAGATAGGTCGCCGTCAATGCCGAGCGGCCGTACTTTTTGACAAACACCATCAGGAAACCGAATCCTACCAGCAGCATGGCCATGATATGGATGGCGCGTTCGTATTTCTGGACATCGCTCAGTGCCGCAAGAGTGGTGCCCGTGTTTTCTGCCGCAGAGGCTGTTCCGCACACAACACAGATCACTGTGGTGAGCAGAAGTATATTTTTTATGCAGTCTTTCATGGTGTCTCCTTAGAATTAACTGCCGGCGCTCCACTGCAGGCCGCTAATTGCACGTAATGAGCCAACAATATCGTCATGCCTAAATATGCGGCTGACGTGCCATGAAATGAGGCAGTTAGTGGGGCGTGCAGTTTGTTTCTCGTAGTCATATGTGGTCATTTCGGAAAATCAGTGTAATTCCGGAGTGTAAATCGTGTTAAACATGTACTCAGATTTTGAGGCAAAAGACGACCGGATAAAAAGGTGCGAGCTCTGCTGTTTTAATGTGATTCTTTGACAGGCCGGCAGTGCTGGGGTATGGTGGGGCGTTTTTTATGAGGAATTGCAGTACGTGACACTCCAGGCGCATGAGCCGGAAGGTGCGAGGTATTCTAATGACACAACGGGCGATTCTCTGTCCGCGCTGCAGGCGTTTGATAGGGAGCGAAGAGACAACCTGTTCCTGGTGCGGTACATCCCGCTCAGCTTCATGGTGGCTGTTCATGAACTGGTCGCGAGGCGCCCTGGATAGCGATTGGCTGGTAAAAGCTATCATCACTGTCAATGTGCTCTATTTCGCCCTGTCGCTTGTGCTGAGCGCCGGAGCGGGAAGATCGGGCGGTTTTCTCTCTCCCGGACAGACCAACCTCCTGCTGCTGGGCGCAACCGGCACGTATCCGATAGATCATTTCGGCCGGTACTGGACTCTGCTTAGTGCCAATTATCTGCACGGCGGTATTCTTCATCTTGTTTTCAACCTGATGGCCCTGAATCAGATAGCACCCAAGGTGTCCGGCGAGTACGGCTCCAGTCGCATGTTCAGCATCTACACAGTCGGTGGCGTACTCGGGTACATAGTTTCCTACCTGGCCGGCGTACCGTTCACGATCGGCGCTTCGGCAGCGGTCTGCAGCCTGATTGGAGCCCTGCTCTATTATGGAAAAAGCAGGGGAGGGGTGTATGGAAGCTCGGTATACCGTGAAGTGAGCGGTTGGGTGGTCAGTCTGTTCATATTTGGACTGATTTTCCCGGGGATCAATAACTGGGGGCACGGCGGCGGAATCCTCGGCGGGATAGTTGTCGCTGCGCTCATGGGCTACAACGAACGGCGCCGGGAAAACTACTTCGATCAGGCTTTGGCCCTGCTGTGCGGCCTGGCTACGCTGGGTGTGCTGGGATGGGCTGTCATGGGGGTCTACCTCTACGGTTGACGTTTTCCGGCAGGGTGTGTTCCCTGTCGGGAACCTTATATCAGCTCGGCCATTCAGGCGTTTCGGCCGATGATTTCGTCTACCCGGGCTCCGTCCAGGGTCTCTTCCGCCTGCAGCGCCTCTGCAAGCAGATCCAGCTTGGCGCGGTTGGCGCTCAACAGCCCCTCAGCCTGCTGTTCCGCCTTGCGGATAAGGGCGGATATCTCCTGGTCGATACGCCAGGCCATCGCCTCGGAGAAGCTCTTTTCCTCGGCCAGCTTCATCCCCAGGAAGGGGTGCTCCTCCCCCCGGCTGAAGGTCATGGCCCCTACCTTCTCGCTCATTCCCCACTGACAGACCATCTTCTCCGCCAGGTCGGTGACCACCTTCAGGTCGCTCTGGGCTCCGGTGGAAACCTCGCCGAACACCAGCCGTTCGGCAACCCGGCCACCCATCGTCACCGTCAGCCGTTTTTCCAGGTAGCTCTGCGGGTAGTGGTAACGGTCGTCCTCGGGGAGCTGCTGGGTTACTCCCAGGGCCAAGCCGCGGGGGATGATGGTCACCTTGTGAATCGGGTCGGTGCCGGGAAGCAGCCTGGCCACCAGGGTATGTCCCGCCTCGTGGTACGCAGTGATGCGCTTCTCCTCGGGGGTGATGAACATCTTCCGTTCGCCCCCCATCAGAATCTTGTCCTTGGCCTTCTCCAGATGCTCCATGGTGACCGCCGCAGCATCCTCTCGCGAGGCGAGGATGGCTGCCTCATTCACCAGGTTTTCCAGGTCGGCTCCGGTCATCCCCGGCGTGCCGCGGGCAACGACGCTCAAATCGATCCCATCGGCAAGGGCGATCTTGCGTACATGGACCTGAAGGATTTTCTCGCGGTCACGCCAGTCGGGGCGTTCGATCACCACGTGCCGATCGAAGCGGCCGGGGCGGAGGAGCGCCGGGTCGAGCACATCGGGGCGGTTGGTGGCGGCCAGAACGATGACCTCCTCGTGCTGGTCGAAGCCGTCCATCTCCGACAGGAGCTGGTTCAGAGTCTGTTCCCGTTCATCGTGGCCGCCGCCGATGCCGGCGCCCCGGCTGCGCCCCACCGCATCCAGTTCGTCGATGAAGATGATGCTGGGGGCGGCCTTCTTGGCGTTGGCGAACAGGTCCCGTACCCGGCTGGCGCCGACCCCAACGAACATCTCGATGAACTGGGAAGCGGAGATGCTGAAGAAGGTCACCCCGGCCTCTCCCGCCACCGCCCGGGCCAGAAGGGTCTTGCCGGTTCCCGGCGGGCCGACCAGCAGCACACCCTTGGGAACCTTGCCGCCGATCCGTTCGAACTGTTTGGGGTTGCGCAGGTAGTCAACGATCTCCTTCAGCTCCTGCTTGCTGTTTTCCATGCCTGCCACATCCTCGAAGGTCACGGAGACCTTTTCCTGTGTCGTGTACGTGCGGGCCCCGGACTTGGCGAAACCGCCCAGCATCCCACCCGGCCCCTGGCTGCGCATGGCCCGCATCCCCATCCACCAGATACCGATTATGATCAGCCACGGGGCCACACTGATCAGGGCGGTGACAAGGAAAGAGGGCTCCATCGATGTCGCCGTCACCTCCACATTGTGCGCCGTCAGGTCGGGCATCAGGGTCTGATCGGCAATTGCCGGCAGTACGGTACTGAAGGAGCTGACTTCTCGAACAGCAACTTTCCCCTGGCGCTGTTCGCTCACCTTGATCTTCGCCCGGAACTCGCCACTGATGACCGCCCCCTTGAGACCGATCTTTTTGATGTTGTCAGTCGTCAGTTCGCTGCGAAAGCGGCTGTAGCTGATTTCAGCCGTCTGGGCGCCCTGTTGAGCAAGGTAGGCGTAGTACGCGTTGAATAAAAACATGACCAGCATGAGGATCAGCATCTGTTTCCAGAAGGGTTGGGACATGGGGGCGCGCCTCGCGAAAAATAGGTCTGATGATACAGTGTACCGTTAGGAGGGGATTTGACAAGAGGGGCGTCATGATCCGTCATATATGGCAGTAATGTTTAATATGCCGGATTCCTTTGAAGGGCTTCCCTTCCCCCACATGCAATGTCTTTATTTTGCCTGTATAATCAGATAGTTGAACTCTTAATCTCGCTGACCTTTTCTGGCGCGTTAGTTGCTACAACCGTGTCAGAAAAAAGAAGCAAATTCAACGTAGGGGAGAATAAGCTAATGGCCCACGGCAAAGAGTACCATAACGGTGATGATCCCGGCACAAAGCAGAGCAAAGAGTATGGCCCAGAAAAAAATCACCACAAAGAGCAGGATCCCGGCAGAGTGTATTACACAGGAAAGGATCCCGGCACAGGGTATCTCAAAACAGAAAAGTGGGAGCATTGAGGTGCGCATTAACCGGAACGGATTTATTTTTGCGGCAGGGCTACTTCCCTGACCCCAGACTTCCTGAAAGAGTTTCGGTACTGTTGGGATCGGGCAGAGGCAAGGTGTGTTTCAAAAGAGACAGAGCCCCTCTGAAATCCAGGGGGGCTTTTGATTATTCAGACCGGACGTCAGGGTCCCCCGCCCCCGGCGCATTGATATTATCGATAATTCATGTATACTGGCAACAGTTATCAGAGGGAAAGGAAGGTCTGGTTACGTATGAATCAGACTAAAAGGAGATGCCGCATGATGAAAATAAGCAAGAATGTTGTCGCAGCGTTGGTGTTGGGCGCCCTGGTTGCCGTACTGTCGGGCTGTCAGAAAAAAGAAGGCCCGGCGGAGCGAGCCGGCAAGGAAATGGACAAGACGGCAGAAAAAGCCGGCCAGCAGATTGAAAAAGTCGGGGAAAAATTAAATGACGCGGTAAAAGATTTAAAGAAATGATTCCCAGGCCCGCCCCGAGTGGGCCTTCGTTTATCTACTAGTGGATCATTCCTTATGGCACACACCTGGCCGCTCCGAAACGGCATGTTACCACTTCTATGAACCAACCACCCCGAATAAAAGGACTTTCATATCGGCTGATACTTTGAGAAAGGAGCATACAGATGACAGTTCATCGCAACAACTACAGCGCCGAGCATATCGGCCCCTTTGAAGACCTTCTGACGCGCGATTTCATGGGGTTTCACGGCAAGTATTTCATCGGTAAGGAGTTGGGCCTTACCGGCTGCGAAGTCTCTCTCAATCGCCTCCCGGCCGGGAAAGCCATGCCGTTCGTGCATGCCCACAAAAAGAACGAGGAGTTGTATATCGTCCTGAGAGGCAGTGGAATGTTCTACGTGGATGGCGATGAGTTCCCGATTCAGGAAGGGAGTCTGATCCGGGTTGCTCCAGAGGGAGAGCGGGGTTGGAAGGCCGGAGATGAGGACCTTTACTTTATCTGTATCCAGGCCGAGGCCGGCAGTCTGAGTCAGGCTACCCTAGAGGACGGCATCCGGACTGCCACTAAAACCTCGTGGATGAAAAAATAGGAGAAGCTTGAGAGTCAGGGCGGCAATGCCGTTCTAGAACACAAAATGTAAGCTATTGAAACATTATTTCGTCGCCGCCCGGTAGAAGTGCCTGTCTTGCTGCTGTAGCGCAGGCACCGTTCTCTGTAGACGAAAGGTTATACCATGTGCCTGATCGTCTTCGCATATAACTGCCATCCCGGCTACCGTCTGATCCTGGGCGCAAACCGTGATGAGTTCCGTAATCGCCCTACCGACCCTTCCCGGTTCTGGAGTGATGCCCCGCAGGTCCTGGCTGGCCGCGACAAAGTGGCGGGAGGAACATGGCTTGGGGTAACGACGAGCGGAAAACTGGCGGCGGTCACTAATTATCGAGATCCACGCCAACAGGTGGTAGATCCACCCTCGCGCGGCAATCTGGTAGCCGGTTTTCTGCAGGATACGATGATGACCCCAAAAGAATTCCAGGGGGTTCTCAACCGTGATGGTCGGCGGTACGATGGTTTCAACCTGCTGTACGGGGCCGTCGAACGGAGCTTTGACCGTTCCCGAATGACGTCATCTACGGAACGCCACAGCTTCCGGATTCACCCCCCGATCCGATGAACTTTCTCTTTCACATGCTGCTCTCCGGCGCGGACGACCAGATTCTGGTCGGCAACTTCATGGGGGACTTTGTCAAAGGGCCGCTGGTTGACCGGTTCCCCGAGCGGATCAGGCAGGGGGTCACTCTGCACCGCAGGATTGATTCCTTCGCCAGCCGTGACGAGCTTTTCCAGCGGAGCAGACGACGTCTTGATCCGCAGTACGGGCTGTATCG
Organism: Geobacter sp.; assembly: GCA_009886055.1. Lineage (GTDB taxonomy): Bacteria > Desulfobacterota > Desulfuromonadia > Geobacterales > Pseudopelobacteraceae > JACRCG01. Next base: position 9,696 of record VFJM01000331.1, read on the forward strand.
CGGCGTGTTGGTCGACCTGTTCTATGATCATTTCCTGGTTACTGAGTGGCACAACTGGTCGGATGAACCGTTTGACCGGTATCTCGCCAGGACCAGATCAATCATCGAGGGGCAGCGTGCCGAGTTGCCCGAACGCCTGCAACAGCTTGTGCCGGTGATCTTCGCGGAACTGCTCCCCTCCTACGGCGAGGTGAGCGGCATCGGCGCCGCATTGGAACGGATGTCGCGGAGGGTGGCACGACCCAATCCACTGGCGGGGGGCGAGGGGGAACTGGTGCGGCATTGCGATGCCCTGCGCGCCGATTTCCGCGCGTTTATGCCGCTGGTGCGCCGCTTTACAGAGGATTTTATCGCCGGGGAAACGGCTCCGTCGTAGTGGAACCTCATCCAACCTAACTGACCCCCGTGCGAAGATTTCTCCGCACTCCCACGCCAACCTCGGCTATAATCGCCCCATGAGCAACTTCGCCTTTACCCTGATCGTTATTTCGGCTGTCATGCACGCCCTCTGGAACCTGCTGGTAAAGCGCAGCCGCCACAAAACGGTCTTCATCTGGTGGATGTTCGTAGCCTCCGGCGGGCTGTTCTCCCTGATCATTCCGCTGCTGGCGGAACCGTTCCAGCGCCCCGACGCCCACACACTGCTGATGGTTTCCCTCGGCGCGGTCTGTTTTGTGCTCTATCATCTCCTCAACGGCCGGGCCTACCGGGGGGGCGACCTTTCGGTGGTTTATCCGCTCTGCCAGACATCAATGATCTATGTGCCGGTCTGGGGTATCGTCCTGCTGGGGGAGCGCCTGTCGTTTCCCGGGGTGTGCGGCATCCTGCTGGTGATTTTCGGCACCTATTCGATACAGCTGCAGCGCCTGTCATTTGGAGAAATGGTGCGTCCCTTCCGCAACCTGAAGAGCCCTTCGGTGCGCGATGCCCTGACAGCCGGCTTCATCTATTCGATCGGTTCGATTGCAGAAAAGAGCGGGGTCAGAAACTATTCGCCGCTCTACTTCACCTATATCCTGGTGCTGATGATGCTGTTCCTGATGTCCTTCAACATGTTCCGGCCGAAATATCGCCCCCTGATCGGCGCGGAACTGCGCGAACACTGGGGGCTGATCCTCTGCAGCGGCCCGATCATGATGGCATCGTTTCTGACCTTCCGCTATGGCCTCAACCTGTCGCCGGTGAGCTATGCCGTGCCGGTCCGGCAGGTCAGCATCGTCATCGGTGTCCTGATCGGCATCCTCTTTCTAAAGGAATCATTCGGCAGGATCCGCCTTGTTGCGGCGCTCTTCATCATGGCCGGCGTCGCGCTGATCCGGCTCGGCTAGGTTAAGTGGTTTCCGGAAGGAAACCAGACACATGACCATTCAAGGCAATTTCTCACGGGACATAGAACGAATCTACCGCCTGATTGGATGTGTATCCGTTGAAGTCTGTCAGGTAGATGCTGAAGGTATACGGGTACACCTCTGACGGGAAGGTGAAATAATCAATACTGAAGGGAATTGTTCCCTGTATTACCCCCGTGCGGTCGGGATACGTTATCTTTCTGGATATTTCATGTCCACCCGGATCAATGACAACAACGGTCATCGAGTAAATATCGGCATCGGGAGCATAAAAAGCGACCTCTCCATAAATAAACTCCGTTGCCGTGTTCTTTGTGAAGGAGTGTGACGTTATTGATGGCGGCTCTGGTCCAACAGGAACAACCACTTCAACACGCCCCCCCCCACAACCGGACAAGACCAGCATCATGATGGCCAACATACCTAAAAGTGCTCTCTTCATATCATCCTCCTTTTGAACGCAGTATACCGCGTCGGAATTGTCGTATGACTATCACGGACGCAGATACCGGTTTTCTCCTCTGAATGGTCAATCAATTATATCCC
>VFJM01000212.1 GCA_009886055.1 Geobacter sp.
CGGTGTCATAATCGCCGAACATGGCATAGAACTGATCGCGTTCAATCTTGACGTACAGATTTTTGGCGCTGGCGGCATCATACTGCTGCCGGGTCGCGTCGCCATAGAGCGTATAATATGACTCGGGGTTAATCGTCTGAAAGAGGCCGCCGCTGGTCTCTTCCGGCTTGGTGCTGTCATAGGCAGTAGTCAGCAGCCATTCACCCTTGATCTGTCCCTTGGCATAAAAAGCAACCCGACCGTCCTTATATAAATCTTCTCGTGCGGTTCCCGCCGGGAGGCTCTCCATGTTGCCGGATACCGAACTGTATCCAACGGTGCCTTCGGCCAGACCGACCAGAATCCAGTCTCGCATATTTGGTTTTACATAGGTTTCAATATCAATGACCGCCTTGTTGAAAGCGAGCTGGCTGCGGTAAAGTCCGCTGTTTGTCACCGGCTGGAAGGCGATCCACCCTTCACTGTCTACGGCAACGGTGCCATTACTGCCCTGCCTGCTATCCGCTCCGTTCAGGGCGCGAAGTTCGCCGCTCTTGATGCTGAGTTCGGCATTGGCCGCGATGAGTTTATTATTTCTGTCAAAGAGCTGCACTCTCACCCGTGCCGGGGTTTTGCCGTCGGCAATATTACCTTCAGCTGAAACAAGCCTGATAGAAGTAATTTCGCCGGCACGGGTAATTTTTGCACTCTTCTCAAATCTGGTCACACCAAAACTGTCAACACCCTTCAGGACAAGAAGATGTTCGCCTGGCTCGCCAAAATCGACCCCGATATAACTGAGCAGACTCTTTCCGGTTTTGCCGTCCTTCATGTTGAAACCGATTCTTTCCGCAGATATCTCTTTACCATCCAGGAAAAGCTGCGCTGCCAAGGCAGAGTTGATGACTACTCTGACGGCATTGATCTGGTTAATTATAATGCTGTTGTCAGCGGGAGAGAGAATACCCGGCTCATCCGTGATTCGAGACTCAGTATCCGTTTTTTGAGATGTCTTCGATATGGCCAATGCCGCAGGAGCTGTTCTTATGACTTTCTCCTGATACTCCTCATCCAGTTTCATCTGATTGACACTCTGCTGAGACGGCTGCTCTGCAACGGGTGAAAAATCCGGTCTGTTTATCTCATCCATTCCTTCGGTAAGTTCACTTGTTGCAGTGAACGTGTTGACCGGCCTCCCCTTGTCATCGGTCAAGATAACAGTGACACTGCTCCCCGATGCCGAGATTTGGGTTTCGTCATCAGCAACTGCCTGGAATCGAAGGTCAAACCGTTTCTCATCAGGGAGTGTAGTAAAATTATATTTCAACAGAGAACCGGTTATCTCTGGGTCCGCAACAGCCGTGCCATCAAGAATTGATGTCCCGGCCATATAAAGCAGGTTCTTCGGCATAAGAAGTTCAACCGTTGCTCCCTGCATCGTGTCTTTAATCGCTTTCAGACTGGTTTTGTAGTGAATCACAGAGTCATTGAGAGCCGAGATCAAAACTGCGTGTTCTCCCTCAGGCTGAGGTACCGGGGAGGCGCTGATTTTCCGGGGCTCTTGCTGCTTCTGGACAGTCGGCGCTATCGAAGCTGCGGATGGCTGGGTATGTCCTTCTGTCCCGTTTGAAACGGACGTGCCCGTAATCATTTCTTTTTTCGGCTCTGAAGTGATGAGGTGGGACTGGTGTTCAGTCGTCGGTTTGACAGGACTGCCCAGTAACTCCTGTGTTTTGACTCCGCTTCTTTCCTTGATAAGTGTAATCCGGGATGTCTCGACTATTTGTGCCAACGAGACATTTACTTCGACCCGACGGTTCATGGCGCGACCTTCGGCCGATCTGTTAGTTGCAACAGGTTGACGTTCACCTTTTCCGTCTAAGTCGAGGCTTTCAGGAGGCAGATGAAGTGCCGCAGTGAGATAACGGCCGACGCTCCTGGCTCTGGCGAATGAGAGTGCGGTGTTATCGGCAAAAA
>VFJM01000074.1 GCA_009886055.1 Geobacter sp.
GAACGGGCAAAACCAGAGTAATCTGGTGACGCAAAACCACGGGTCCTTACCTATAAAGGACAGCCGGGTTGCCGAAGAGATGAGATATGCATCTTGGCACCCGGTATTTTACCGACACAAGGAGCACTCTTATCTTCGGAAGATGAGAGCGCTCCTTTTTTATTGAATATGGTGCAATTACTTTCTTCGAGGGCGAATGCAAATTGTCATGAAGTTAAAACTGACCGTGTCAAATATCTCTCGCAAGCTGATTGCTGTCGTCTCGGACGATTTGGGGGGACGTGGAATATGCCGCCGTTTTGCCCCGCAAGCGGGATTTGGCGGGACTACCGTTTTCGCAACCGGATGCTGTGACTCAAGTGTGCTGCAACTGGTTGTTTCGCCCTTGAAAACCCGACCGGGAAGCAGGACTGTTCTGTCCGGTTTCATCATTGCCGCTCTCGCCCTGGTTCTGGGCGCGGCCTCGCCGACTCAGGCGGGAACGGATATGTGCTCTTATTACAAGAAAAATCTAACAGACACAGTCTCTGTTGTCGATGGTAACGACCCTTTTGTTCGGGCAAATCTTCCCGGCAGTTCATTCGGCATCGACATGAACTGCGAGTTCAGGAACTTTCCAATATCATCAGCGTGGCCTAACGGTCTGACACCGACCTTAAATTTTTATACTCCTGATAAAGATACAATCTATCTGATCGCCTTCGACAACGTTTGGTACTCCGGCAACATGGCGTGTGCCAATATCTATCACAAACTCTGGGTGGTCAACTCCGAGGAAGGGGCATTCAGTGGTGCGTGCCAGAGTCTCATGGTCCCCGCTGAAACCATCGCCAAACGGTCCCCCGCAGCCACCGCCACGATCGGCTTGCCCTTCACCTATACGCTCACGCTCCCATCCATGAATTACCCGGCCGGCGTGCCGTCCTCACACGATCTGGGTGCGATTACGATCGTGGATGATCTCGCCGCGACTGGCGCCGACCTTACGCTTGTGAGCCTGAACGCCCATTACAAAGGCACCACCACCGCTGTACCGATCACGCAACTTTCTGATAGCACCAACAAATACCTTCACTTCACGCTGCCCAATATCGGGGCCGGGAGCCAGGTCGTGGTCGAGGTGACGGCGGTCCTCAACGACACACCGGCGAACGTGCCGGGTCTGCCCTTCACCAATACGGCCAGGTGGTCGTTCGCACGGTGGATCGATCTCGATGAGGACGGCATCCAGGATGCCGGCGAATACTTTAACCCCCTCCCGGGAGAGTCGGGCATTTCGACGCCAATGACCATCGTAGCCCCCAATCTGGTGGTCAACAAGACGAGCCTGGCGACGGCCATAAACCTGGGCGACACGGCGGCCTTCACCATCGATGTCCAGAACAGCGGCGGCGGCGATGCACGGAACGCTACGGTCACCGACAATATGCCGGTCGGCATGTGCGCCGGCAGCCCCACTGCCACGCTCAATGCCAGGATCGTCCAGGCCGACGGCGTCACCCTGGTCAAGGCGCTGGTCCCGGGTACCGACTACACGGCCGCCTATAACAGTTGCCAGCTCAATCTGACCATGACCGACGTCGCGGGTCCGATCGCGCCCGAGCAGCGCCTGATCATCACCTACCAGACGCAGCTCGATCCCGGTTTCACCAATGACGGCGCAACGCTTACCAATGTCGCCGGCGCGACCCAATGGTTCAGCGCGAGCAGCACCTATGCCGGCCGCCGCGTGTTCACCAGGACGCTCACCGACGGCACACCGACCGTAGTGGATTTTCAGGACAACCAGTCCGTCATGGCGGCCCTGCACGGCTACTATTTCGAGAAAACGGTCCGGAACCTGACCAGCCTTGAGAACCCGGCCACCACGGCGACGCCGGGTGATACCCTGCACTACAGACTGCGCGCCTTCAATGTTGATCAGACGATCAATACGATCACGATCAGCGACACCTTGAACCTGGCCTCCTTCGATCCGGCCACCCTTCGTAATGTTGCTATTACGCCGCCCGCAGGATACAACGCCGGCTGGACCTTTAATTCCACTTCCGGCCTGCTGCAGATCTCCGGCGCGCCTGTCCTGGACGTCAAAGTCGGGGGCCAGCTCGTGGTCGAGTTCGACATCACCCTCAGAACGGGCCTCGTCAACGGCACCACGGTCTCCAACCAGGCGACCCTTGGCGCTGCCGGCGGCTTCACCGCCCTGAGCGATGATCCCTACCTCAACGGTGTGGCCCCGCCCGATGGGACGAAAGATCCGACCAACGTCACGATCCGGATTCCCGACCCGCTGGCGAAGGCGAATACCAAGCCGGCTGCCACGATCGGCGAGCGGTTCGAGTACATCATCACCGTGCCTGCGACCCCGACCACCATACCCCTGTACGACGTGCGGGTCCTGGATACGCTGCCCGCGAACCTGCGCTTTGTGAGCGCACGGGTGGCAACGGGCGGCGCCTGGGTGATCAACAATACGGGCACCGGCAACTCGCTCATCCTTGAAGACACGACCACCACCGGCATCGATATCCCCGTCAATGGTCAGGCGAGGATCGCGGTCACCGTGGAACTGCTGAACAGCGCCGCCAACCAGAGCAGCGTGTTCTTCAACAACAGCGCGAGTTATACCTACAACCGTGCAAACGGCGTCTACAGCACGAAATTAACGGGCGGCGCGGGCACCACCGCCAACATGACCGTGACCGAACCACACCTGACAGCCGCCAAGACGGCGCGATTTGTCTCTCCTGCGGGAAAACAGGCGACCGATCCCGCCACCGCGGGCGATGTTCTCGAATATAAGATTATGATTCCCAATAGCGGCACTTCCACCGCCTTTGATGCCAACATCACCGACACCCTGCCGGCGAACGTAGCGCTGGTAGCCGGTTCAGCCGCAGCCGTGATCAACGGCGCCGCGGTCACCGGCTTTGTCGCGAATCCCTCCACGCCCTCCGGCACCACCCTGGTTTGGGGCCGCGGCAGCGGTGACGGGACTCTCGACATTCCCGCCGGCCAGTCGCTGGTGCTGACCTATCAGGTAAGGGTGGTGGATGCCCCCTCGGCGGGTTCCTTCACCAACAGCGCCTATGTGGACTGGACCTCGCTCGATGAGGATTATCCGATTGATTCAATTGGTAATCCAGCCCCGGGGCGTGAGCGCACCGGGGCGGGCTGTCCGGGCACGACCTTGCCGAACGACTATTGCACCGGGCCGGCCAGCATCACGGTCAAGACGGTTGACAACACCTCCATCGTCAAGTCGGTGAACGCGGACTCCTACGTGGAAGATCCTTCCACTACGCCGCATATTCTGCGCGTCGGCGATACCGCCACCTACGATCTGACGCTTAACATGCAGGAATTCACCACCCGGAACGTGGTCGTCGAGGATGCGCTGCCTGTGGGCTTGGCGCTGCAAAGCTTCTCGGTCATCGGTGGCTCGAACTTCAGTTATACCTTGGGGGTACAGCCGGCTGCCGGCGCTACCGGTACCTTGCGGTGGGAGTTCGGCGACATCATTAACACGCCGAGCAACAACAATACGCCGATCGACGCCCTGGTGATCCGGTATATCGCAAAGGTCGTCACGGACGCACCGACCGTGGGGGTGGCCTATAACACATCCATCCTGCTCGACAACCGGGCAAAGCTCTCCTATGCGGGCGGCGACCCGGCGGTCAATCCTGCCCGGTTGACGACGACAGCGACCATCGACGCGCGTCAGCCGCAGATGGCGGCAATCAGCAAGGTCGACCGGGGCACCGGCCGCATCGGCGCCGGCACCGCAGCCGATCCGTACAAGGTCAACATCGCCAGCGATGTGATGAAGTTCCAGCTGAAGTCGTGCAACAACGGCCTGGCACCTGCCTACAACGTCCAGCTGAACGACCTGCTGGCGAGCCAGCTGAATGAGTCCAGCATCACCACGCCGGTGGTGGCAGTGGGCGGGACCACCCTTGCCGCCGGGACGGGCTATACCTACACCGCACCGGCTACGCGCGGCGGCAGCATGATTTTAGTGCTCAACACGCCGGTCAATCCGGGCCAGTGCGTGACCGTCGATTACAATATCGGCTTCCATACCGACCTCGCCGCCGACCAGACATGGTCAAATCAGGCCGGGCTGCCGCAGTACTGGTCGCTGCCGACGAATGGCCGCCTCTATGCTCCCACCGACCTGGCGCACGTCTGGATGACCAACAAAGTGACCGTGCAGCCGGTGTCGAAGACCTTGGCGTCGCCGGCGGAAGCGACCATCGGCGAAACAGTGACCTACCGGATTACGGTTCCGGGCATGCCGATGAATACAGAACTCGCCAACGTGCTTGTGAGCGATTCCCTGCACGCTGCCCTTGAATATGCGAACGCCACGGCCACCCTGAACGGCGCGCCGCACACCGTCACCACCACCCGGTCCGGCCAGACCCTGTCCCTGTCCCTCGGCGCCATCCCGGCCGGCCAGCAGGCGGTGATCACGCTGGTCGCCCGCGTGGCCAACAATGACCAGGCCAATGCCGGGACGACCGTCACGAACACCGCCTCCTATACCTATACGAACATGCCGGCCGGCTCGGTGACCAGCGGCGGCAGCGGTCCGCTGACCATTATCGAGCCTTCCGTCGCCATCGCCACGAGTGTGAATCCCACGTCGCCGGCCAGCGCAGGCGATACCCTGCACTATACCGTGACCCTGACAGCGGCTTCGGGCGCCAACTTATCGGGCGCCTTCGATGCCGGCCTCGTCGACACCCTGAGCCTGGGCCTCGCATATGTCACCGGGACCGCGCGGGTGGGCGGCGTGGCTGTCGAACCTACTGTGGCCGGAGACGGGATGAACACCCCTCAGACCCTCACCTGGGCCGGCACTATCGACATCCCCGAAGGGACGAATGTATCCGTTGTGTATGATGTACGCGTGCTCGGCACGGTGGTGGCCGGTCAGGCGCTGACCAACGGCGTGACCGCGCAGTGGACCGGCCTTGACGGAGCGAACAGCTTTGAACGCACCGGCAGCGGCACCCCCGCGTATAACGATTACTTCACCGCCCCGGCCACCACTCGTCAGACCGTTTCCGACAGAAACAGTCTGACCAAGACGATCATTGCGGACACGTACGTGGATCCGCCGAGCACCGCCCTTGACAAGATCGAGCGTATCGGTGACACCGCCACCTACCGCCTGACCTTGAAACTGGGAGAAGGTACCAACCGCAGTGTCAAGGTGCAGGATGTGCTGCCAACGGGCATGGCCTACGACAGCCTGGTGGGCATTACTCCCGCCTCGGGCAGCAGCACCTTTACGTACCCGGCTGTTTCACAGCCGGCTCCGGGCGCCACCGGTACCCTGACCTGGGATCTGGGTACCGTGGTCAACACCCCGAGCAACAATAACACGCCGTTCGATGCCCTGATCATTGAGTACAAGGCGAAGGTGCTGCCGGATGCGGGGATCGCCCAGGCCCCGGCCACCACTCTGCGCAACACCGCGACCCTCAGCTATCTGGATGCCGGCGGCACCACGGTGGTCGATCCGACCCGCCTGGTTTCCAGTGACATCCTCACGCTGCGGCAGCCGGTCATGAGCCCCATTGTCAAGCTTGGAAACGGCGCCGGCAATACCCCTGCGACGCCCCTCAATGTCAACGTCGCCTCCGAAACAGTCCACTTCCAGCTGAGGTCGTGCAACACCAACGGTCTGGCACCGGCTTACGGCGTCAAGCTTACCGACGTGCTGGCGAGCCAGTTGAATGAGAGCAGCGTCACTCCGCCGGTGGTGGCCGTGGGCGGGACCACCCTCACCGCCGGGACCGGCTATACCTACACTGCACCGGCTACGCGCGGCGGCAGCATGATTGTCGTGTTCAACTCGCCGGTCAATCCGGGCCAGTGCGCGACGGTCGATTACAACATCGGCTTCCATACCGACTTTGGCCCCAACCAGACCTGGAACAACAGCGCGTCACTGAACGAGTACTGGTCGCTGCCGGCGCAGTCGGGCCAGAAGTACGCACCGACGGGGTTGTCGCAGTTCTACATGATCAACAAGGTGAGCGTTACGCCGCTGGCCAAGGTCGTGATTACCCCGACGAGCGGTGAGGTTACCATCGGTGAAGAGGCTGTCTACCGGATCACGGTCCCCGGTGTGGCGGTAAGCGCGGCTCTCGACAATGTGGTGGTGAGTGACACCCTGCACACGGCCCTTGCATATGTGAGCGCCACGGCCACCCTGAACGGCGCACCGCTGACCATCACCACCACCCAGGCCGGCCAGGCCCTGACCTGGTCCCTCGGCACCATTCCTGCCGGCCAGCAGGCAATTATCACCCTGCACGTGCGCGTCCCCAACACCACCACTGCCCAGGGGGGCGTCAGCGTCACCAATACGGCGTCCTATACCTATACGAACATTCCGGCCGGTTCGGTGACCAGCGGTACCAGCGGCCCGCTGACCATCGTCGAGCCTTCCGTCACCGTTGCCAAAAGCGTGAATCCATCGACGCCGCCCACAGCGGGCGACATCCTGACGTATACGGTTAATTTGACGGCGGCCCCGGGCGCCAACTTCACCAGCGCCTTTGATACAGCCGTTGTCGACACCATGAGCCTGGGGCTGGCGTATGGTGCCGGGACCGCACGGTTCGGCGGCGTAGCCGTCGAACCGGGTGTCACCGGTGACGGGGTGAGCACTCCCCAGACCCTCACCTGGGCCAACGGCATCGACATTCCTGAAGGGACGAAGGTCACCGTCACCTATAACGTGACGGTGCTCACGACCGTGGTGGCCGGGCAGGTGATGACCAACAGCGTGACCGCGCAGTGGAGCGGTATCGATGGCGTGAACAGCTATGAACGCACCGGCGCGGACGGCATCGGCGGACTTAACGATTACGTGGCTACGGCCGCCGCGCCGCCGCTGACCATACCGATTCCGGTCCTGACGCTCCAGAAGACCGTGGACAAACCGATTGCGAATCCTGGCGACCGGCTGCGCTATACCATAGTCATCCAAAATCCGACGGCTGTTCGGCTGGAGAATTTCTCGCTGGTCGATGAGATCGAACGCCTGAACGCACTGCCGAGGTTCCAGGCGAATTCGATCGGGAATGTTGTTGTGCCTGCCGGAGCCACTTCCGTGATAAATGGCGGCACGCTCACCGTCAAAGACCTGAATATCGGCCCGAAGGAAACCCTGACGGTCGTATTCGAGGCTGTTCTTGCGACGAACCTCAAAAGCGGCACTGTGGTGCTGAACCAGGCGGAGCTGCATGGCCTCTGGCCGACGCCGATCAAGAGCGACGATCCGAATGTTTCGGGCGCCGCGAACCCTACGCAAACCGTTATCCCCGCCAACGGCGTTGTCTATGATGCTGCGACGCGTAAACCGTTGGGCGGGTTGACACTTGCCATGCGGCTGGCCTCTACGGGGGCCGATCTGCCCACGAGCTGCTTTGTTGATCCGTCCCAGCAGAACCAGGTGACGCCGGCGAACGGTACGTACAAGTTCGATCTGAACTTCAGCCAACCAGAATGTCCGGCAGGCAGCGACTACCTTATCGCGGTCTCGGCGGTGCCCGCGGGATACGTGGCGGAATTGTCGCTGATCATCAAACCGGCCGGCACCACCGCTTATTCAGTGCCGGTCTGTTCCGCCGACGCCATCCCGTCCACGAAGCAATGCGAGGCGCAGGTCTCCACGACTGCGCCGACGGGGGCGGTCACCACTTATTACCTGCACCTGACGTTGGATTCGACAGGCAACCAGGTCTTCAACAACCATATTCCGGTCGATCCGTATATTGAGCAAAAGATTTACATCACGAAGACGAGCCCCCTGATTAACGTCACGCGCGGCCAACTTGTCCCGTACACGATCACCGTCAAGAACACGCTGCGCAGCACGTTACCCGCTCTGGGGATCGTCGATTCGCTGCCGGCCGGATTCAAGTATGTGCCAGGCTCCGCCCGCATCGATGAAACGTCGCGTGAACCAGCCATTAACGGTCGTCAATTGCGGTGGAACAATCTCGATGTCGGCTACAACCAGCAGCATACTATCAAACTGCTGCTGGTGGTGGGCGCCGGTGTCACGGAAGGCAAGTATGTCAACCAGGCGCAGGTACTCAATATCGATGTGAACCAGCCATTCTCCGAGGTAGCGACGGCGACCGTACGCGTCATTGCCGACCCGGACTTTGACGGCACCGACGTGATCGGCAAGATTTTTGACGACCGTAATCTGAACGGATTCCAGGATACGGGCGAGGAAGGTTTGCCCGGGGTTAGAGTCGTGACCGCTCGCGGTCTGATTGCCACCGCCGACGAGCACGGACGCTTTCATATCACCAGTGCAGTGGTTCCCGACGAGGATCGCGGCAGCAACTTCATCCTCAAACTCGATGATCGGAGCCTGCCGACCGGCTATCGTGTCACAACGGAAAACCCGCGGGTGCAGCGGGCCACACGCGGCAAGATGGTGCGATTCAACTTCGGCGCCACCATGCATCACGTGGTCAGCCTCGATCTCGCGGATGGAGTGTTTGAACCGGATTCTGCGGTGATGCGATTGCAGTGGATTCCGAGGATCCCACTGTTGATTGAGGAACTTAAAAAATCCCCCTCGGTGCTGCGCCTGTCGTATCTGGCCGATGTCGAATCGGAAGCGATTGTCCGTAAACGGCTGGATTTCCTCAAGCTGGAGATCGAGAGGCAATGGGCTCTGTCGAAAAGCAGCTACAGTCTGACGATTGAGACCGAAGTTTTCTGGCGCCGCGGCGGTCCGCCCGGTCGCTGAAATGGCCTCACGCGAACCCAGGGGACGCGAAAAACCTGTAATCAATGAAGAATGAATTTCGTGAGTATTGCGTGCAATCGGTTGTACATGCCACTTATGAGAAGAAGGAATTAATGCTGATTCGCACTCTTGCCATGCTGTTTTTATGTCTCCTCCCGGCGTTCGGAGCAGAAGCTTCTGTTCCTGCAGAAGCAACGCCGGCAACTCCGACTTCAAATGCGGGGGTGAGGGAAACGTCTGCTCGCGGTGAGTCTGTCGAAATGCATCTGCCATCCGATCAGGCGTTCACGCCCTGGCTCCATGACCCTGCCATCTTTAAAGAGAAACAGGGCGATCGTGTGGAGAAGCGGAAGGTCGCTCAAAAGGATGTCAAAACGATAAAGCTGGATAATCTTGTTCCTCCCATACGGTTCCGCCTGGGGGAGGCCGATATCCCCGACGAATATATTGAGAAACTTCGCGATATTCTGCACGACATGCGCGATCGCGCCAATGTGCGGCTGCACTTTATCGGCCACACCGATACCCTCAAGTTGAGCGCTGCGTTGAAAGAACGTTTCGGTGACAATATCGGGCTGTCACGGGAACGTGCGGGGACGACGGCCGAATATTTCCAGCGGGCGCTTGACCTCCCTCCGGAAGCGATTTCTTATGAAGGGATGGGTGAGAGTCAGCCGGTCGGCAGCAACGCAACCGAGGCAGGACAGGCACTGAACCGCCGCGTGGAAGTTCAGGTCTGGTACGACGAAATCACGGAACGGGTGGTCGAGAAAGAAGTTATTGTTCCGCGCGAGGTCAACCGCGTCCAGGTCTGCCGTACCGAGACCGTCTGCAAGCTGCGTTACAAGGAAGGACATGCCCATCGTGCCCGGGTCAAAAACCTGATTACCCCCGTGCGCTACGATGAAGGGATGGTGGTTGTTCCCGAAGAATTCGTGCAGCGGGTCCGGCAGGCGCTAAAGAATCTCGGCAGCAAGCAGAACGTGGTGGTGAAATTTATCGCCTATAGCGACAATGCCCGTCTTTTGGGCCGAGACGAACGCATTTACGGCAATCAGCTCGGGCTTTCGAAAGCGGTTGCCCGCCGGGTCTCACTGGCTATTCAGGAAGCGCTCGGACTGCCCAACACGGCCATTGAAAGCGAAGGCAAGGGGGCGGTGAATGCCGTTGCTTCCAATGAGACGGAGCAGGGGCGGGCCATGAACCGGCGCATCGAAGTGGAGTTCTGGCATGACGACCCGCTCCAGGATCTCCCTGATGAGCCGCAGCTCTGCCCGGATGATGCCGGCGCCGAAACAGTCACCCGGGTCTACGATTCCCCGTCCGGCGGTGTCGAGCCGATTCTGTTCAAGAACGGCAAGCCGGATGTGCCTGCTGGAACAGCCGGGCAGTTGCGCCGGATGATGAACGAAATCAAAGACAAGGCCAATGTACGCGTGCGCTTTGTCGGCTATGCCAGCAACAAGCGGCTGGATCGACGGACTGCCGTGGTTTACGGGGATGATATCGGATTGTCGACGTCGCGTGCCCGTCGTACTATGGAAGTGATCCGCGCGCAGATGGGGCTGGACGACAAACAGGTGGAGTTTGAAGGTCGTGGTTATGTCCAATCGGATGACGTTGTTAACCGCGGGTTCATCGAATCGGACACCTCGCGCGTCGTCATCCAGGTGGTCTATGATGAACTGGTCGCTCTCGATGATTACAAGGGGGTAGACATTGTCCGGATGACGCGGGGAGTTGTGCCCGGTAATCCGTTCGGGCTGAACCTCATGCGCATTAGCGTCGACGGCAAGCCGACTGACGATCCCGTCAAGAGTATCCCGGATGTCCAGCGCTGCATCGACGTGGCCCTTGACAAGGCACACATCGAATTCAAACACGACAGTATGAAGCCGGAACCGCGGCTCAACGTGACTGCCTGGCCGCGCGTGATCCGCTACCAGGATGTTGCGGATACGGAATCGCCCGAGAACCTGGTCCAGTTCCGCCTCTATACCAACTATCACAGCTTCATCAAGCGGGCTGAGGTCAGAATCTTTGAAGAAAAACAGTCCGAACGTGATACCGCTTTCGCCATCATCGAGTTGGACGCCAACGGCATGGCGCAGTGGCAGCCGAGCTTTGATTCCTATTCGTCGCCGGGACGCCACCTGAAATACCTGGTGCGGGTGTATGACGCGGAGGGGCACTTCGACGAGACGACGGCCCAGCCCCTGTGGGTGGTTGACGAGATCGATCCGGCAGTCGCAGCGGCGAATTCAAGGGATGAACTGCTGGTCGGTTATGGCGAGAGCCGTATCGCCAGCCGGAATATCACCCTGCACGGCGGTACGGTACAGGCTCATGGGACTTCCATCCCGGCTGAACACGGCGTCTGGCTGGCCGGCCATAGTGTGCCGGTGGACAAGGAAGGGCGGTTCGTCGCGGAAGAAATCCTGCCGGACGGCATGCATACCGTCGAGGTAGCTATCCTCGACAAATCCGGAAACGGCGAGTTGTTCCTGCGTGACCTGGCGCTGAACAAGAGCGACTGGTTCACCGTGGGGATCGCCGATCTGACCCTGTCCGCCAACAAGACCAGCGGCCCTGCCCGACTTCTTGCCCCGGACAAACCGCAGTACAGCGACGATCTGAACCTTTCGGGGCGGCTGGCGTTCTATACGAAAGGGAAGTTCGGCGACGGCTGGGGGATGACGGCGAGTGCCGATACGCGGGAAGGTCCGGTGAACGAAATCTTCTCAAATTTCATGGACAAGTCCCCGGAGTCCTTGTTCCGACGCATCGACCCGGACTACCACATGCCGACCTACGGGGACGACAGCACCGTTACCGAGGATGCGCCGACCCTGGGGAAATTCTACTTCCGCCTGCAGAAGGAGAAAAACTACGGGCTCTGGGGCAATTTCAAGATCGGTTATCTGGATAATACCCTCGCTCATGTCGACCGTGGTCTGTACGGCGCCAACCTGCACTACGAGACCCAGGCTGCCACAAGCTTCGGCGAACAGCGGCTCATGATCGACGAGTTTGCCGCTGAACCGGGTACGATAGCTGGCCGCGACGAATTACGGGGGACGAGTGGGTCACTCTACTTTCTGCGCCGGCAGGATGTCCTTGAGGGTTCCGAGCGGGTGCGCATCGAGATCCGCGACAAAGACTCGGGCCTGGTATTAAGCGTCAAGAACCTGACGTCGGTACTCGATTATGACATCGACTACCTTCAGGGCCGCCTCCTGTTGTCCAAAGCATTGCCCGCAACGGCGGACGACAGTCTGGAGGTGCACAGTGATTCGCTCAGCGGGCATTCGGTTTTTTTGGTGGTCCGCTACGAATTCACTCCCGACTTCAAGGATATGAACAAGCTGTCGACGGGTGGACGGGCGCACTACTGGCTCAATGACTACCTTAAGCTTGGTCTGACCGCCAGCAGCCAGGAGGACGCGGGTGGGACCAGTAAACTGAATGCAGCGGATGTGACCATCCGTAAATCCTCGGAATCCTGGATCAAGCTCGAAGCAGGGAACAGCGAAGGTTCAGGGGTGCTCACCACGTCCTCTCTGGACGGCGGTTATGCGTTCAAAACGCCGGAATCCCTGGACGGCTCCAAGGCCCTGGGCTATCGCCTCGACTCCAGCATCGGCTTCAAGGATTATTTCGAGAATGGGCGGGGCCGGGCCACCTTCTACTTCCAGGACCTTGCAGCGGGCTATTCGGCACCGGGTCTGGCCACCGACCGGGATCTGACTCAGTATGGCGGAACGGCAGCGTTTCCCCTGACGGACCGTCTGAATGTGAGTCTCAAGGCCGACCACGTGGAGCAGCACCAAGGTCTGACGACGACAACCGGCGAACTGGATGTCGTTTACCAGCTGGGTGAACATTGGAAACTCAGTTCGGGCGTTCGTTATGACAGTCGTGAGGACAACTCTCTGGTGGTGCCCGCGACGCAGGCCCTGGGCGACCGCACTGATCTGTTGGCCCGACTGCTGTACGATTCCCGGGCGCGCTGGAGTTCCTACGTTTTTGTGCAGGAGTCTCTGCAAGCAACTGAAAACCGCGAGGACAACGGTCGGATTGGCGTCGGTGGAAGTTATCGCGTGACCAACCGCTTTAACGTCACCGGTGAAGTTTCCGAAGGTGATCTCGGGGAGAGCGGCCGACTCGGAACGGAGTACCTCTATTCCGACCGGACCAATCTCTATCTCAACTATGCCCTCGAGAACGAGCGCACGGATAACGGCCTTCGTGCCAGGAAGGGGAATATGGCTTCCGGCTTCCGTACCCGGCTTTCCGACAGCGCGAGCATCTACGTTGAAGAGCGCTATACCCATGGCGATGTGCCGACCGGCTTGATGCATTCCACCGGCGTTAAACTTGCGCCATTCGACCGTCTCAACCTGGGTGCTAATCTCGATTTAGGCACCCTCAAGGATTATCAGACCGGGGCCGAACTCAAGAGAACGGCAGTGGGCGTGAGTATCGGCTACGGGTTTGAAAAGCTGAAGGTTGCCAGTGCCCTGGAATATCGCGTTGACGATTCCGAACAGCTGGATGCCAGTACCTCCAAACGAACCACCTGGCTGCTGAAGAACAGCTTCAAGTATCAGTTGTCCCCGGACTGGCGACTCATTAGCAAGTTCAATTATTCCCACAGTGAGAGCTCACTGGGACAATCCTACGCCGGCAAATATACGGAAGCGGTCATGGGCTTTGCCTATCGCCCCGTTCATTTTGATCGCCTGAATTCCCTGTTGAAGTACACCTATTTCTACAACGTCCCGGCATCCGAGCAGTCGGTTGGCCTTTATAGCGCCGCCAGCACTGCGGCGTCCAGCGTGATTCAGCGCAGCCATATCTGGGCCGCGGATGTTATGTACGACCTGACGGAAAGGTGGACCGTGGGCGGCAAGTACGCCTACCGCCAAGGCGAGGTGAGCCTGGATCGTGAAAATAAGGAATTCTTTGCCAGTCGTGCCCAACTCTATGTGGTGCGAGTCGATTGGCATTTCCTCCACGACTGGGACGCGCTGGCCGAGGGAAGGCGACTCGATCTGCTGGACGCCCATGATCGGCGCAACGGTGTGCTGCTCGGACTCTACCGGCAAATGGGCAACCACATCAAGGTCGGCGTCGGCTACAACTTCAGCGACTTCTCCGACGACCTGACCAATCTGGATTACAAACACCAGGGGCTGTTCATCAATATTGTCGGGAAGATGTAGTTTGACTTCATTCGCTTCACTTGAAGGTTACGATCTTGAATTGAATGCATAGCCCGCATCACACAGTTATGGATGCAAGGGCACAACTAACCATAGGTGGTAAATATGTTCAAAGTTCTGAAGGTGATCGTTTTAGGGATTTCGGCACTTTTGTTAATCCTCCCTGCTTATGCGCAGGAAGCTCCCAAGGGACAGAACAAGGGCCTGGATGAGCAAGTGCAGGAAATCAAGAAGGATGTTTTCTCCATTGCGGCGGAACTGAACCAGCTTGAAGAGAAGCTGCTGTACCCGTCCGACACCCAGATCGCAATTTTTGTGTCAGTGGCCGAGGGCGAAAAGTTCCGGCTCGATGCCGTCGATATCGAGTTGGATGGCAAATCGGTTGCCCATCACCTTTATACGTTCAAAGAGCTCGAAGCTCTGCAAAAAGGGGGCGTACAGCGCATCTATGTGGGCAACGTCAAAACAGGTGAGCATGCATTGCAGGTGACCGTTATCGGAAAATCCGATGGAAGCTCGGATTTTCAGAAGGGCGAACGCTTTACGATTGCCAAGAATATCGGCCCGAAACTCGTCGGGGTCGTCCTGGCCGGCACTGTAAGCGGCAGCAAAACCATCACTCTGAAGGATTGGTAGTCCATGTCCCGGCTGATTCTCATACTGGCTTGCCTGCTGTTCGCACACTCCTCACTGGCAGCCAATACCTACACTTCAAATGGCCTGAAGGATGTCTACTTCGGAGAGGCGCTCTATCACGCCTATCAGGGGGACTGGTTTCAAGCCATCGCCCGGCTTGACACTGAACTGGGGCAGTACCGCGGGCTTGATGAACCTGCACTCGACACGCTCTATTACCATGTCAACCATGCGGAATTTGCCGTCGGTGATTTCGAACTGGCCTATCGGATGCACCACCGGGCCGGGCGCGCCATCACCGCGGTCATCGAGGGGAACGTCGAGGAGCCGGTGCGTAATGAAGCTATTTATCGGTTGGCTCGACTCTACTTCCAGAAAGACCAAGCGGAAAATGCTCTCCATGCCTTGGAGCGGATTCGCGGGACGGTTCCCGCGCGGATTCGCGATGACCTGGAATTCTTGCGTGGGCAGATCTTCATGGCGAACGGCCGGTTCGTTGAGGCCGCACAAATTTTTAATGACCTGCAAAGTGCCAAGAGCCTTGAAGGGTTTGCCAGCTACAACCTCGGGATCGCATTGTTAAAAGAGGGGAAGGAGCAGGATGGGCGAAAGTCACTTGACCGTACCGGGCAAATTCTCAGCGATAGCCCGTCCACATTGGCAATCAAGGACAAGTCGAACCTGGCCCTCGGCTACAAGCTGTTGGATGAAAATGCTGGTGAAAATGCCAAGTTGGTCCTTGAGCGGGTGCGTTTAAGCGGACCTTTCTCCAATCGAGCCCTTTTGGGTTCGGGGTGGGCAGATGCTTCGCAAGGTCTGTTCGAAAGAGCACTCGTTCCCTGGAGCATTCTGGCGGAGCGCGAGGTCACTGATCCCGCGGTTCAGGAAGCCCTGCTCGCCGTGCCGTATGCCTACGGAAAACTAAACGTCTATGGGCGAGCGGCAGTGATGTACGGCAAAGCATTGGAGTCCTTCGGCAAGGAAGTAGACAAACTCAGGAGCTCTATCACGTCTGTCCGGGAAGGGAAATTTCTTCAGGCCCTGGCGCGGGAAGAGTTGGAACAGGACTCCGACTGGGTTGTCAAGCTGCGCAATCTGCCGGAAGCGCCCGAAACCTATTACCTGCTCGAATTAATGGCTTCGCATGACTTTCAGGAATCCCTCAAGAACTACCTTGACCTGAATGAACTGCACAAGAAGCTTGCGGTGTGGGAAGGGGATCTGGATGCATTTGAGGACATCATCCGGCAACGTCGCGCCTATTACCAGCCGCTGCTTCCCGAGATTGACCGGGCATTCAGGCAGCTTGACTCGCAGATGCGTCTGCGTCTGGAGCAACGGGATCGGATCGAAAAACGTCTGCATGCCATGCTGGTAGCACCGCGGCCCGATTACCTGGCTACTGCGGAGGAACGGATTGCCACGGAAGAAATTGGACGTCTGGAGCAGGCTCCGGCTGTGAACGGTGCGACGGTGCCCGATGATGTCAAGGACCGGATCAGCCGTTTGCGGGGGGTACTCGTCTGGAATATCGATACGGAATATGACCAGCGTCTTACGGACACCTTCAAGAATCTTCGGGATTTGAACGAAGTCGTGGACCGGTTGAAGAAACAGTACAACGCTTTTGTCCGTACTCGCCAGGCCGCCACTCAAAGCTATGAAGGCTATGACGATGTGATCCGCCGCCAACGTATTCTGATTGCGTCGGCTCATGAAAAAGTGAAGGTCCTGATAGCACGTCAGGGGAATATGCTCGAAACCATGGCCGTAAATGAACTGACCAAGCGCCGCGAACGGCTGGAGCAGTTCCAGATTACCGCGCGTTTTGCCATAGCCGACAGTTATGACCGTGCAACCAAGGCCCAGACTGAAAAGAGTGGTGGCAAATGAAGCGAATCCGACTTTTACTCTGTGCAATTCCGGCGATCCTTACCGCATGTCAATCGGGCGGCAGCAGGGAGACGATTGCCCAGTTGCGGAACGTAAAGATTGAAATCAGGGAAGAGGCGATCGAAGGCGGTCTTGAGAAGGCCATGGAGAGTTACCATCGCTTTCTGGAAGAAACGCCCGAATCGGCGCTGACTCCCGAGGCGATGCGTCGTCTTGCGGACCTGAAGATCGAGAGAGAATACGGTTACCGGGCTGCCCCGGCGGCAGCCCAGCCCTCACCCAATCCCTCTCCCGGAGGGAGAGGGCAAGGAGTTCTCTCTCCCGCTGGGAGAGAGATAGAGAGAGGGATTGGGCAGGCCTCTGCAGCTGCGCTGTCTCCGCCGGAACGTGCACAAAACCCGAAGGTCTCTGCCGTCCGTCCGTCCGAGGCCCCGCAATCTGCCCTACTTGAGTCGCAAGTGGAATTTGATAAAAGGGCGATCCAGAATCCGCAGCTTGCCGCCATAGAAGGAAAATCGGGCGGGCTTCCCGAAGCCGGTACCGAAGACCTCGAAAGTGCAGGGGCTCGGGAGGCGATCGTGGTCTACAAGGAACTGCTGGACAAATTCCCGCTTTACGAGGGGAACGACCGGGTTTTGTACCAGATGACCCGAGCCTATGAGGAACTGGGGCAGACAGAGGATGCCATGGTGGTCATGGACCGGCTGGTCCGTGATTTCCCGCGTTCCCGTTACATCGATGAGGTGCGGTTCCGTCGGGCCGAATACTTCTTTACCCGCAGGCTCTATCTCGATGCGGAAGCAGCCTACAAGAGCATCGTGGGTGTCGGCGTCAGTTCGCCTTACTTCGAGCTATCCCTGTACAAGCTCGGCTGGACCTTCTACAAGCAGGAGCTCTATGAGGATGGCCTGCATCGATTCATAGCGCTGCTGGATCACAAGGTAGCCACGGGATATGATTTTGCCCAAACCAACGACGATCTTGAACGCAAGCGTGTAGATGACGCCTTCCGGGTCATCAGCCAGAGCTTCTCGTATCTTCGTGGTGCCGACTCCGTGAAGGAATACTTTGATACCAACGGCAAGCGCAGCTATGAGGACCGCGTCTACAGCAACCTCGGTGAATTCTATTTCGACAAACGCCGGTACAGCGATGCTGCGGCCGCTTACAACATGTTCGTCATCCGTAACCCGTTCCATCGGGTCTCGCCGCAGTTTCATATGCGCGTCATTGAAATCCACATGGCCGGCGGCTTCCCCAGCCTTGTGATCGATGCAAAAAAAGAATTTGCCAAGAATTACGGTCTGAAGGCTGAATACTGGAATTATTTCGAACCGGGCGCGCGTCCCGAGGCCCTGGGTTTCCTGAAGACCAACTTTACCGACCTTGCCCATCATTACCACGCGCTGTACCAAAATCCGCAGCATGTCAAGGAAAAGGCAGAGAACTTTCAGGAAGCCCTGCACTGGTATGAGGAGTTCCTCGTCTCCTTCCCGCAGGATGCCGAATCGCCGGCAATCAATTACCAGTTGGCCGAGCTGCTGATTGAAAACCGCTCCTTCGCCAGGGCTGCGCTGGAATATGAAAAGACGTCCTATGACTATCCGCGTCACGAAAAGTCGTCTGCTGCCGGCTATGCCGCCATTTATGCCTATCGGGAGCATCTGCGCGCGTCTGCGTCAGAGGAGAAAGACAAAGTCAAGCGCGAGACCGTGCGCAGTTCGCTCAAATTTGCTGAGACCTACCCGGAACACGAGAAGGCGGCGATCGTCCTTGGGGCGGCCTCAGATGACCTGTACGACATGAAGGATTACGAGCAGGCGCTCGCTGCCTCGCGCAAGCTCATCCTGGTCTTCCCGGGTGCAGACCAGGAGGTCCTCCGGTCGGCCTGGATCGTTGTCGGCCATTCCTGTTACGAACTCCAGCGCTATGCCGAGGCCGAGACCGCCTATGTGAAGGTTCTGGCCCTGCTTCCCGCAGAAGACAAAAGCCGGCCAGGCTTCATCGACAATCTTGCCGCATCGATTTACAAGCAGGGCGAGCAAGCCAATGCCCTCAAGGATTATTGGGCCGCCGCAGACCACTTCCTGCGTGTCGGCCTCATGGCTTCCACATCGAAGATCCGGGTGAATGCCGAGTACGAGGCCGCTGTCGCCCTGATCCAGCTCAAGGACTGCAAAATGGCGGTCACTGTCCTGGCGGGATTCCGGGAACTCTTCCCCGGGCATTCGCTGCAGCCGGAAGTCACCAGGAAGATGGCCTATGTCTACAAGGAAGACGGGCAGCTTTCCCTCGCTGCTAATGAATATGAACGTGTAGAGAGGGAGTTCCAGGATGAGGAGGTGAGGAGAGGGGCTCTCATGCTTGCGGCGGAACTGCATCAGCAGACGGGGAACAACAAGCAGGCCCTCGAAGTATACCGTCGATTTGTCGGCTACTTCCCGCAACCGGTCGAGGTTAACCTGGAAATGCGCAACAAGATCGCTGAAATCCTGAAGGCGGAGGACGATCAGAAAAGTTATCTGAACGAACTTAAGGCGATGGTCGGGATCGATGCAGCGGCCGGGAAGGCGCGTACCCCGCGTACCAGATACCTGGCAGGGAAGGCCGCACTGGTGCTTGCCGAGCAGGCGTATGACCGGTTCGCAGAAGTCCGGCTCGTAAAACCGTTCGAAGCCAACCTGCTCAAAAAGAAAGAGCTGATGAAGGCGACGACACAGACGTTTAATAAACTCCTGGAGTATGAAGTCGGTGAGGTCACGGCCGCGGCAACGTTCTATCTTGCGGAGATTTATGCACACTTCAGCAAAGCCCTGACGGCGTCCGAGCGTCCGGACGGATTGGATGCTCAGGAAATGCAAGAGTACGAATTGGCAATCGAAGAACAGGCGTATCCGTTCGAAGAAAAGTCCATTCAGATCCATGAGAAGAATCTTGAATTGATCTCCGTAGGTATCTACAACTCCTGGATTGACAAGAGTCTGGAAAGATTGGCCACGTTCGTGCCGGCTCGATACGACAAGCCGGAAGTTCCCAGTAAAATTGTTGCTTCGCTGGAGACCTACGCGTTTGAAATTGAAAGGCCGGCACCGACAGCGGCACCAGTGACCAAAGGGGAGGCGCCTGCCGCAGACCTTTCCTCTGCAGCGACGGTTGAGCAGGGTGGGGAGGCAGCACGCGCAGCAGTCCCTCCTGCAGCTCAGGTTGATAAACCGATGTCGGAAGCGGTACCGCAGGCTAACGCAACCTTGGAACAGGCCGCAGTGGTCCCTCCTGCAGCTCAGGTTGAAAAACCGATATCGGAAGCGGTACCGCAGGATAACGCAACCTTGGAACAGGCCGCAGCGGTCACGCCGCGTGCCAAGGGGAAAACATGGAAGAAGCGCAAAAAAACGAAGCAATGAGTGGAAGAGAGCCCGGGAGTTGTTCCCGCATGGTAACGATTGCCGGTTACCTGCTGTTGGCGATAGGCCTCTCGCTGCTCGCAGGATGTGCTACTCCGGGCAAGGGCAAGATGGAGCCGACCGCCGCAGTAGAACCGACTCCCCCCCTGCCGACAGGACCCTCGGTGGTGCACTTCACTGCCGGGCGTGAAGGGTTTCTGATTACGGAACCATCCCGCATGGATGTGCAGTTGCGTGCAGACTTTGATCAAGCGGGCGCCATGATCAAGGAAGCGAAGTATGGCAAGGCGATCTTATTGCTGGAAAAAGTAATCGCACAGTCGCCGGAAATGACAGCGCCCCGCATCAATCTCGCGATTGCCTATAGACTGATAAACAAGCCGGAGCAGGCTGAACAGCATCTGAAAAAAGCCCTGGAATTGATTCCCGGGCATCCGGTGGCGAGCAATGAATACGGTTTGCTGTTACGTAAAGCGGGACGTTTTGCCGAGGGTCGAGCGATTTATGAAAAAGCACTCACAGTTTTTCCTGAATATCATCCGATACACAAAAATCTCGGAATCCTGTGCGACCTGTATCTGAAAGATTCGGCCTGTGCCCTTGAACAGTATGAGATCTATAGCAAAGCGATGCCCAAGGACGAGCAGGTGAAGGTATGGCTTGCCGATTTGCACACCCGGTCGGGACATTAGATTGGCAGTTTAACGGCATCAGCCGGTATGGAGAGCGGATTGCCCACGCCTGAGGTAGGGGCAGGGCAAGCCCTGCCCGATTGGGCGAGGCAAGCCTCGCCCCTACAATGGAGTAACGTATGTATCGAAAGTTGGTTTTCAGCCTCTGTTTGGTTCTGCTTTCGGTCGCCATGGTTGTGGCGCAGGATAATGGAACTAATGGATCCGGTGACTCAGATGCCAAGGCGGTCACCGGCATGTCGATTCTCGGCAACAATGAAGCACCAATGTCGCTTTTCATCGTTCCCTGGAAAAGTTCCGAGCTGGGAGTAGAGACGAACCTGAATAGGACGTTGAATGAGCACGATGTGCCGGTGGATCGGGACGTTTTTATGCGGGAGCTCGATTTTTACCAGGTCAGCGTCGGCAGAAAAAACTCCGCAGCGGCAGCAGTCTCCCAAATCTTGAACTCACGTTAAACACCGCATTCTGCGGATCATCCGACCCGGTAAGGTCAACCTGCCAAGGAGGCAAAAAATGTATGTAATAATAAGGTTTTTTCAGATGGGTGGGTTCTTCATGTTTCCTATTCTACTCGTGCTTGCGGTCGGCATCGCCATTGCGGTCGAGCGCTGGATCCATCTGAAGCGCGCTATAACGGACAACCGCAAGATGTGGGACCAGGTGCATCCGGTGCTGGCTGAGGGTGATTTCGACAGGGCCCGGGAAATGGTCAACGACGACACATCGACCATCTCGCAGATGCTGGCGATGGGGTTAGCGCGCCAGGGGGCGGTTAGACGACGGGAAGACATAGAAATCGCCATGGAAGAGAGCATGATGGAGATAGTTCCTCAATTGGAAAAGCGCACACCGTACCTGGCGCTGCTCTCAAATATGGCCACCCTGTTAGGACTGCTCGGCACCATCATGGGTCTTATCACTGCCTTCGCCGCGGTAGCCAGTGCGAGCCCCGCCGAAAAGGCCGCCCTGCTCGCGGCCAGTATTGCGGAGGCCATGAACTGCACTGCCTTTGGTTTGATGACCGCGATCCCGCTACTGCTGCTACATGCCCGCCTGACAACAACCACGGGCCAGATTGTGAACAGCCTGGAGATGGCATCGGTAAAGGCGCTCAATACTATCTCCAATTTTACCAAGCGGCAATTTTGACAGGAGCCAATCATGGTCAGGCGTAAAAGGAGAAAGAAGGAATCACTCGAAACGGATATCATGGAGCTCTTAAACCTGACGCCGTTGATGGATGTTTTTACCGTGCTGGTGGTTTTTCTGCTCATCACTGCCGTCTTTACGAGTATTACGATCATGGAATTGACTGTCCCGACCGGTGCCGGCGGAGCTGCTTCGAAGCCTAATTTTGCAATCGAGGTGATTGTCCGCAAGGCAGGACTGGAAATTGCCAACGGGGCGTCCGTGGAGGCCGCGATTCCCAATATTGACAATAAATACGATCTTAAGAAGCTGTCCGAAATGCTCCTTCGTCTGAAAGCCCAATATCCGGAGAAGGAAGACGCGACGGTTTTGATGGAGCCGAAGGTGGAATACGATTATCTGATTCAGGTCATGGATGCGGTTCGCGGCGCCGAAGTGCGGGCGGAAGGGAGCAAAGAGGTCGAGAAAATAGTCCTCTTTCCAAAGATATCCATAGGAGACGCACCATGAGAGAAAGCAGACGTATGAAACGGATGGAGCGTAATAACAAAAGACATCATGTAAGTCTGAACCTGATACCCATGCTGGATGTTCTTTCCGTTCTGGTGTTCTTTCTGCTTTTTCACTCATTCAACGGTGATATGCCGGAACAGCGGCTTGTTCTGCCCGATTCCGTTGTCGAGACCAAGCCAAGGGGAACAGTGGTGATCTCGGTCACCCCCGAATCAGTAATAGTTCAGGGCGAAGCCGTGATGAAGACCCCTGACCTTTTTGATGACCGCATTGGGACAGTTCCTGAAATTACAGAGCGGCTGGAACAGATTGAACGCAGTATGAACAGGATAAACACCAAGACGGTTGCAGAAACCGAAACCAGGGAAATTACTCTTCTGGCTGATAAAAAGATTCCGTTCAAAGTGCTTAAAAAAATAATGACAAGCTGCACGGCTTCTGGATACGGGAAGATTTCCCTTGCAGTCATCCAGAAGGCGTCGCACGGTTAGCGGGTATACTGTGAATACATCATTACTAGAGCAGGAATTGGCGCCGCTGAACGCGCAGATCGAGCAGGTCCGGGGAACGCTTGCGGAGATCGAGTGTGAGATGCGCGCGGTAGAGGCAGAGCTTGAAACCTTTTCCGCCGACCGGCTGCGTTTCGACGCCCTGCGGGATGCCTGCACTGTCCTCGGCCGACTCGACGAACTGGAAGCTGGTCAACTCTTCTGGGGAGAAGTTCCGGAGTTTAAGGATTCCGCCGGACATATCGTACGGCTGCGGAGTCGCATCGCCCGCTTCGACGAGGAAATCCGCGGGACCCTGGAAAAACAGGCGAATCTCAAGGCGCAGGGCAACCAGCGCCTCGAGGAACTTGACTTCCTGCACGATGGGATTTGCAATGCGCATGCCCGCGATGAGAGGCGTGAGGATGAATTTCTCATCGAACGGGAGTTTTCCCCGGTTCCGCATCACCAGTCGGTCATGCCATGGAATCATGATGGTGAGAGCGACCGGCGCTACCGTCGCGCCCTGATCATTGCGATGCTCCTCAGCTTGCTCCTTAGTACTGTCATCCTCCTGGTGACCGTGCCGCTGCTGGTCCGTCCGGCCGTTGTCGAAATCCCGGAACGGCTGGCGATGTTGGTCAGGAAAGAACATAAGAAACCGGAGCCGGTTAAAAAACCCAAAGAAGAAAAAAAAGTAGAGAAAAAGCAAACAGACAAGGTACAGGAGAAGCCGACGCCGGAACGGCCCAAAGCGACCACGGCTGAACAGATGGTCGCACCCAGAAAAACTGAAAACACAGGAGTCTTGGCGTTCAAGGACAGCTTTAAAGACCTTATTCATGAGACTTCGGTTGCCAGACTAGGGACCGAAGCCCGTCTGAGCAACAATGCTACCCAAACGGCCGGGCAGGCCCAGGCGAGCCGTTCCCTGGTGGCGATGCAGGCGGGGGGAGGGGCCAGCGGGGGGATCGGCAATGCCGCAGTCAGTCGGAATGTTGGCAGCGGCGGGGGCAACGATGCTCGACTTGGGCGCGCGGGCGATGGTTTTACGCAAGTTAAGAGTGCGATCGCAGGCCCGGGGGGGAATGAGGCCAAGCCACTTAGCTCTGGGGCTCGTCCGGGCCGAACCGACGAAGAGATTCAGATTCTGTTCGATCGTTACAAGGCTGCGCTCTACCGTATCTATAATACCGAATTGCGTAAGGATCCGACCCTTCGCGGAAAGATGGTGCTGCGGATCACAATCGAACCGAGCGGGGCGGTCTCTGCCTGCGCGGTGGAGTCTAGCAATATGAACGCAACTGAGTTCTCCGCCCAGATTGTCGACAGGGTCAAGAAGTTCAACTTTGGCGCCAAAGATGGGGTGCCGAAGACGACGATCTTGTACCCCATCGACTTCCTCCCCGCCCGGTAAAGCTGTGCGAGGGTCTGGCAAAGGCCGCAGCCGGTGACGGCGACCTTGGAAAGGGTCCCGACCACCATCCCGCTTCAAAAGGAGTCACCATCCGGATAAACAGAAAAAGCCCTGAGGAATCAGGGCTTTTTCTGTTTTAGACGTTGCTGTTCACATTAGGAACGTAAGGCCGGATCAAGATGCGTCGTAGCCTTTTACTGCGAGGGCGAACTCGAAGAAAATAATGATGACCCGGAAAACGATAACTAGTAAAGATTAGATGCTGAAATCAATAAGACTTACAAAGAACAGCCTATTAAAACATCATGCTACGTTCAACGCCCGATACCCGTCATGTATTTCACATAGAGAGGCCTCTGCTTTGTCGGTGTTGACATTATTGCCGTCATAATGTTGCTGTTGGAAATTGCTCTTGCAACCTTCATGATTATTGATTCAAACTCCACCCACAAGCCAACCGCAAGGATTACTGCTCCGCATAAAGTAATCGGTTCCATTTTAAACGCTCCTGTTTTTTTATTAATGCTTCGATCCGCTGATTAAAACCGACACTGGCAATCAGCACGTCATCCTGCTGATTGTCTTGAGACCATGAATACCAACCTGATCATGCCCTTTTACATCCGGCGGTAAACGCCTATCACCTTGCCGACTATGCTTACCTCGCCATCTTCAGGACGAAGGATGATTGGCCCCATGTTCGGGTTTGCCGGTTGCAGGCGAATGTGATCCTGCTCCCGGTAAAACCATTTGAGGGTCACCTCACCATCAATCATGGCAACTACGGTATCCTTATTGTCGGCAGTCGGTTGTGGCCGCACCAAGGCCAGATCGCCATCAAAGATACCTGCATTGATCATTGATTCACCACTAACCCGCAGGAAAAAACAGTCATTTCCCTTAACGGCCATCGGGTCCACGGAGAAGTACCCCTGAATATCCTCAATAGCCGGGGCGAGATGACCGGCACGGACGGTGCCGACAATCGGCAGGGAAACCGAAGGACTGACCGGTAATTTCAGGGTAATCCCCCGATTGACATGATCCCGCTTGATGTACCCCTTACGCTCCAAAGCACCAAGATGTTTCATGACCGGCAGTGTTCCGGAAACATTCAGGTGACCTGCAATTTCCCGCTGACTGGGCGGATAACCGTTATCACCTGCGTACGAGGTGATGAACTGCAACACCTGTTTTTGGCGTTGAGTGAGTTCATTTTTGGTTTGCAGGTTATAGGTAGTCATATGACTACCTATATGGAAATTTTACGCATATGTCAACAATAACTATTGGGTGGGGTCATACCTCGAAGCCGATCTACAATCTGAACCCTTCACTCAAGACCGTTTATAAATTATCTCTGGTTTTTTCCTTACCGGGCTTTCTATCGGTATCTCTATCGGTATCTCTATCGGTTGCACAAAAGCAAAAAATAGGGTTACAGCTTGTTGCCGTAACCCTTTGTTTTAACATGTTCCCAAGAACCATCCCTTACGTGTCATACGAGCCATGGCCGATGAAGCACCGCAGCAATCGACAGTTGGCGGAGCAGTTCCACTTACTGATAAGATGCAGAAACCACAAAATTACTATTGGTTACAGAATCTGTGAAATAATAATTAGCTACAAAGCCAAGATCTTGTATCGGAAAAACAGTGATTGTATATTTTATCGGTACATACTCTCCGGGGGCTAAGAGATTGTCGCTTAACAATGAGGCATTAGTTGTTGATGCCACATACGTACCACCGTTTGTGAGTTCAAATTTTGATAAAATAAATGTTTCATTAGTGACATTATTAATATTGGAACTAAATGATACCCCTGGTTGAGCATATCCATTAATACTAGTAGCGGATCTTGAGGTAATAATATTAAACAATAGTCTTAAGTCTGTTACAGATTCCATTGTAACTACAGATTGATCACTGTCAACTTTTCCATCATTCACAATTAGCTTTATTGCATAACTACCATCTACGTCAGGTGTAAATGTCGGATTAATGGCTGTCGTATCTGATAGCACGGCGTTGCTTCCTGCCGGCTTTGATGTAAAAGACCACGCGTATGATAAAGCGCCTCCGTCAGCATCGCTACTTGCGCTACCGTCAAGAGTCAGTATTTTTCCGGTTCTTACTTTCAAATTAGTTCCTGCATTTGCAACTGGAGCTATGTTCAATAAGCTTACATTAATAGTTACAGTCGAAACAGCACTATCAACAATTCCATCATTAACAACAAGGTTTAGAACGTAAGCTCCAACAACATCAGGAGTAAACGTCGGATTTACAATAGAACTACTCGATAAGCCTGACAAACTGCCAGCTGGTTTCGAGCCTACTGTCCACTCATACTTTAGTAGATCATTATCAGCATCACTACTGAGACTTCCATCTAACGTTACAAGTTGCCCTACAGTTTTGTTTTGTACCAGACCCGCATGTGCCACAGGAGCCGAATTAGCCTTTGAAGCTGTTATTGTGATTGTAGATGGAGCACTATTTACCGTACCATCATTAACTATCAGGCTTAATACATATACCCCTTGCACGTCAGGTGTAAAAGTTGGATTGACAGTTGTAGGATTTGACAACGTAGCATTACTACCGGCAGGCTTTGATGAAAAAGACCACTGATAAGTAATGACTTTACCATCTGCTCCAGTACTTTGACTCCCATCCAAGGTGACGAGTGATAAAACTCTTACATTTTGCGCAGACCCAGCATTTGCTGCCGTAACCTTATTGTTCGGAGCAATTCCGCCACTATCACCACCACCACCACCACCGCCTCCGCAGCCAGCCAAACCAAACACTGAGATAACAAACGATACCAGAATAGCACTCATAATTTTAGTTCTCATGTAATACCTCCTGATTACGGCAAGTGTTGTTTGATGATCTTAAATAATTGGTTATATTAGCCTACACATTTGCGTACATCGTGATATCTCGTTATCCACCTTGCTCAAGCAGGGAGTGTTAAAAACAGAATTTTCAGGCTCTCCGACCATAATTTATAAACACAGAATATACCAAATCGAGGAAGATTAAAGTTATGTGCAAAAGCAGTATGTTATGCTGAGTAACAGGAATTATGAGGGAGTGAGCTATTGTTAGATAATTCTTGGATAGTATTCTTTCCTTGAAGTAACTGTCTGATATACAATGTAAAAGTAGGAATGTTAACTTTGTTGCAGGTGGGAGTTTCTAGAGCCCGTTACTCTGGGGTCATGGTGGGAAGGTGGGAAGGCGCTGCGGTGCCTGCCTGATTTTCAGGCCAAGTCAAAAAGAAGCACTTCCGTTTTTTCCGTGCCGGTGACAATCAACTGATTTTCGTCGCTCACTGCGGCACCGCCTCCCTGTTCTAAATGGTGACCGTTTATCTCTACACTACCACGAGCCACCTGCAGCCAGGCATGGCGACCTGCTGGTACGACATGATCAATCTCTTTCCATGTTCAAGCAGGTCCGAAGGAGAGTTGCTATTATTCCGATTGCGATGAGGATGTATTTATTTCGCTTTGACACAAAAGCCTCGCGTATATGAAATAAAAGAAGTGCACCTGAATGACAGCTATGCTGAGCAGGCAGGTGCACTTTGTATCAAAAACAGATCGTTACGGTGACTAGGTCACGCTTGACCCACAAGCCTTGCATTTGCGTGCCTCGACCGGGATCGGCTCAAGGCATTCCGGGCAGTTCTTGGTAGGAGGTCCGGGAGGTGGCGGTTTGATCAGAGCCTTGGTCACCAGATAGACTACGAAGGCAATAAAAACAAAATCGATCAGCGCTCCTATCAGATGGCCGTATGCGATAGCGCTGTCGGTCACCTTACCTTTGGCATCAGTGACAGTCCGTAACACGAACTTTGCCTCGCGCCAGTCACCAGAGGGGAGAACAAGCCCAATGACGGGCATGAGGAGGTCGTCGACAATCCCGGAAACAACCTTGCCGGTGGCAGCGCCAATGACAACACCTACAGCCAGGGCCAATGCATTGGATTTAGTAAGAAAAGTCTTGAAATCCTGCACCATACGTGGGTCACCCTTTTTTCAGAACGAGAACTTAGTCGATTCCGTTTACTCGCAGACGAAGTTTGCTTCCATACGACGGTTTTTCGCCCTTCCGGCTTTGGTCTTGTTGCTGGCCACCGGTTTTGAAAAACCATAACCCTTGCTGACGATGCGAGCTGGATCTATGCCGAATGTATCAACGATGTATTTCTTGACGCTGTCGGCACGGGCCTGGGAAAGTTTCCGGTTTAATGCCTTGCTGCCGACATTGTCGGCATGACCGGAGATTTCTCCCTTGGCGTTAGGGAAATACTTGAGAAAGTCGCCAAGGGTCTTCATTTCGTCATAGTACTGGGACTTGATGTCGGCCTTGTTGGTGTCGAAGTTGATCGCCAGCACAGCCGGCTTGCTGCAGTATCTCTCGGCAGCCGCTGCCTTCAATGCGGGTGCAACCTCAGGGCAGCCGTCCATGTCGACCTTTGTACCGGCCGGGGTAGCAGGGCATTTATCGAGATAATCAGGCACGCCGTCCTTGTCGGAGTCGAGCGGGCAGCCATCCGTGCCTACGGTAGCGCCGGCAGGAGTGTTGGGGCATTTGTCGAGAGAATCGGCAACGCCGTCCTTGTCGGCATCAAGTGGGCAGCCATCGGTGCCGACGGTAACTCCGGAGGGGGTGTTGGGGCATTTGTCGAGAGAATCGGCAACGCCGTCCTTGTCGGC
>VFJM01000324.1 GCA_009886055.1 Geobacter sp.
CGGCGCTGCTTGAGGCTGAGATGTTCGAACGGCAACGGGCGCAGGAAGCGCTGTCGGTCAAGCAGCTTCAGCTCGAAGGCTTGAACCGCTCGCTGGAGAGCCGTATTGCTGAAACCATTTCAGAGCTGCGCAGGAATGACCAGATCATGATCCAGCAGAGCCGTCAGGCCGTCATGGGTGAGATGATCCACAACATCGCCCACCAGTGGCGCCAGCCGCTCAACAGCCTGGGATTGGTCATGCAGGTCATGCGCTCTGAATATGATGCGGGTCTGATGACCCCCGAGAAAATGGCAAGCGACACGGAAGTGGGGATGGAACTGATCGCTTTCATGTCCCAGACCGTCGATGATTTCAGGCGCTTCTTCCACGAGGACAAAGAGGATATCTGCTTCAGCGTCCAGGAGAGCATTCGCAGGGCGATCACCCTCGTAAGCGCCACCCTGAAGGATCACGGCATCGCGTTGATCGTGGAACAGGGCGTGGACGTACAGATCAACGGGCATCCCAACGAATTTGCCCAGGCCCTGCTGAACCTGCTGAGCAACGCCAAGGATGTTTTGCTGGAGCGGGCGGTGGCGCACCCCGTGATCACCATAAAAGTTAGCCGCCAGGGAGAGCAGGCTGTGGTAACGATCGGCGACAACGCCGGCGGAATTCCCGATGATGTCATCGGACGGGTCTTCGACCACTATTTCACCACCAAGGCAGAGGGAAAGGGGACCGGCATCGGACTGTACATGTCCAAGACGATCATCGAGAAACACATGGGGGGGAGCCTGACGGTCACCAACGCGGGCGACGGGGCAGAGTTCAGGGTAGAGGTTGAGGCGGTTCAGCTAAATTCACAACAAAGCTGAGTAGCCTTTTCTCCATCCAAAGGAACAACGACTGTTATCACTCCGCTACCATAACAGCGCACGTTCGGACGCAAACTCCCTGCTCCTGCCGGTGAGAGGGTCCTTGAAGCGCAGCATCTGCGCGACAAGCTGGAGCGGGGTGTCAAAGTTGTCCTCACTTTCGGCCTGCAGCTCGGGATAGTATCGGTCGTTCAATATCCCGAACCCGAGTCCGCTCATGTGGATCCGCAGCTGATGGGTTTTTCCGGTTCGCGGGTGGAGGGTGAAACGGGCCCTCCCTCCTTTGACCTCCATCAGATTGATTGTGGACCTGGCATTCGTTCTGCCTGGTGCCTCCTTCATCCGGAACCACGGTTCTCCCCGCTCTATTCTATTCTCGACATCCCACGAAGCTGTTTCCTGGAACGGTTGACACGCCGAGAGCGCCTGATAGGTTTTATCAACCTGACCATTCATGAAAAGTGTGCCGTAGAGCCCCCGGCTCTTTTTGTTGACGGAAAAGAGCACAATTCCTGCCGTTTCACGGTCTATGCGGTGAAGCGGCGCCAGATCTTCGATTCCGGTGCTGACCCGCAAACGGTTCAGCAGACATTCGTCAACATAGCGCCCGCCGGGGGTCACGGGAAGGAAATGAGGTTTGCAGGCGACCAGAATCTCGTCGTCGATGTACAGGATTTTTTCGGCAAAAGGAATGAACGGCTCAGTGAGGACTTCGCGGAAATAAAAAATACGCCCCAAGGGGGCGTATTCGGTGCCCAGTGTTATCTGCTGTCCCTTTTCATCAAGGACCTTCCCCTCTGAAATCCGTTTTTCCCAGACGTCCAGGGGGATTGCGGGGAATCTTCGGCACAAGAATGCGAGGATGGAAGGGTACGGTTTTTCGGCTTTCGGCATGGTTACAATGGAAGGGTGTTTAGAAATTCCCATGCAGCGTTTCCTTGTTCATTAACCCCTCCCCGCTCCCCTTATCAGGGGAGATCTTTAAAATTCCCCCCCTGATAGGGGGGATTAAGAGGGGTTGGCTTTATTTTCCGCGCTGCGAACTGTTGAATACAGTTTTTGCTGCTCCCGGTCGTCCCTGCTGTGGACGCCCTGCAGGTTTGCTGCCGGGATGATCGGTTTTGAACGGGTTGATTGACCCCACCGAACTTTTTTTGGCAGCGGCCGGTTTACGGGTCGGCCGCGGCTCGCGCGGCGGGCGGGCGAATTCGGCGTCTTTTTTGGGGGCGGGGACGGTGTAGTCAAAGCCCTCTATCGTACGACGCTCCAACGGGGTACCCAGCTTCTTCTCGATAGTTCGCACCATGATCGCATCTTCGCTGCAGACCATGGTAAAGGCATCCCCGCTTTTGGCCGCACGGCCGGTGCGCCCGATGCGGTGAACGTACGCTTCAGGGGTGTCAGGAATGTCATAGTTGACGACGTGCGATATCTGCGACACATCGATGCCGCGCGCGGCGATGTCGGTTGCCACCAGAATCTGATAGGTACCGTCACGAAACCCGTCCAGTGCCGCTTGACGGCGATTCTGGGACAGATTTCCCTGCAGTGAGGCGGCCTTGTAGCCGGCTTTCTCCAGCTGCTCGCCCAAGCGTTTGGCGC
>VFJM01000409.1 GCA_009886055.1 Geobacter sp.
CCAGGACGATAACTGGTACGCGAGCTCCTGGTACAACGGCCCATGGTGGATTGTGGAGCCGGAAATTGTGCCGCTGTTCATCCTGCGTATTCCCGTGCGCTACTACCGGCAGCCGCCTGCCTACTTCCGAGGATGGCGGCCGAATGCGCCCCCCCGCTGGGATCAGCACTGGGGCCCTCAGTGGGAGCAGCGTCGCAGCGGATGGGACCGGTGGAATCGCCGCTCGGCTCCTGCGCCCGCACCTCTGCCCGTTTATCAGCGGCAGTATACAGGAGACCGGTATCCCCGTGTAGAGCAGCAGCAGAGGCTGCGCAGCCAGCAGTACCGTTACCAGCCGCGTGACAGGGTAGTTCGCGAACATATTCAGCCGCGGGTAGAACAAAGAGCCCCCGCACCTGACCAACGGGGAAGGCAGGAAGCGCCACCAGTGAGAAGACAGGAGACTCCACGCGCAACAACGCCGCTCCAGCCGTCCGCACCGGCTACCCCTCGCTCGCAGCCACCTCAGCGGGGTGGCGAAAACATTCAGAGGTCAGCCCCGGTCCAGGCCCCTCCTCAGCAGATAGCCCCGGGAGTGCAGGAACAGAGGCAGCAGAGAGTCCCGGCAGATCAGGAACAGAAGCAGCTGCCAGGGGCTGCACAGCGTGAGCAGAAGGCTCCAAAGTTGGAGGAGCAGGAACAAAAGCGGCAGGATAGAGAGGAATCGCAGGAGCCCAAACGGGGCCGCGGGCAAGGACAGGACAAAGATGAGGAGCGAGGCCGGGGACGCAATAATTAACCCGGATATGCCCAACAGACCGCAAAACCCGTCATTCTCGCGCAGGCGGGTATGACGGGTTTTGCGGATTTTTTGATATGCAGGTATGGACTTCGCCACGCGTCGTGCAGAAAACGAACCAACCACAATACTCAAGGGAGGAATGGCACATGAAAAAATCACTTTTGGTAAGGCTGGCAATTCTGCTTCTGACAATCTCAACTCTGTCGGGCTGTCTCTTGGGGCCGCCGATGGATGACGGGTATCGCCGTGGAGGTCCTCAAGAAAGAGACCGCGGGGATTATCGCGGAGATCACCAAGGAGAACGTCATGAAGGCCCTTATGACCGTCGCTGATCGTAACGCGGCATCGCGCAACGGGCAGCCGGGAGGTCCGGACTGATCTGTTGTCACGGGAACAGGCCACTCCGCACATCTTCTTTGTGATCCGCCACATGTGGCGGTTTTGTAGTGTGCGGCCGCCGATTTTGACGGTTTCCTCTCTGCTCCTGTAGTCTGCTTGCCATTTTATTGTGCACAATCAGCATCTTATCCCCGCAGAATCAGCAGTTTTACCTTGGCACGATAGTTGTAACCCTCCTTCAGTAACAGGCTACAGGATAATGGGACAAATTCCCGCTGACCGAAGCATGATACAAGGAGTTCCATGCAGACATTAATCGATCTTTTCGGTACATTCGAAGCGCTGGGTAATAAAACCGCCTTTGTGAACCGCACCGGCGTACGACGGAACGTGGTTTCATATCAGGAATTTCACGATCTTGCCCTGAAAATGGCAAACCTCCTGGCGCAAAGCGGCGTGGCACCGGGGGACAAGGTGCTGGTCTGGGGGCCCAACTCTTCATGGTGGGCGGTAGCCTATTGGGGCATCATCATCCGCGGTGCGGTCGCCGTCCCGGTGGACTTCATGTCCGATCTGGCTCGTGCGGATGGAATCCGAACCCTCACTGGTGCCAAAGTCGTCCTGCAGAGCCGGTTCAAACCGGAGCGGATGACCGCAGCACGTTCAATGCTGCTGGAAGATCTTCAGTACCTTCTCGAAGAGGTCGGGCCGATAAGCGAGCCTGCATCAGCCGCACCCGAAGATACGGCTCAGCTCATCTACACCTCAGGTACTACCGGCAATCCGAAAGGGGTCATCCTTACCCATAAAAACCTGATAGCCAACATGATCCAGGTAAACCGGCAGGTACCGGTCATCACCTCCGAATTCAATTTTCTCTCCCTCCTCCCTCTCTCCCATATGTTCGAGCAGATGGGGGGGTTTTTCACCCCGTTCTACCGCGGCGCGGCCATAGTGTATCTGCGGACCCTCAAGCCCTCCGCGATCATGGAAGCGCTGAGCGAGGAGGACATCTACGTCATCATGTCCGTTCCCCGGCTCATGCAACTTCTAAAAACCACAATCGAGCGGGAACTTGAGGAAAAACACCTCACCTCTCTGTTCCGCTGGCTGACACAGCTTGCGGCACGGCTTCCGAAAGGGGTGCGCCGGATCCTCTTTTTCCCGGTACAGAGTAAGTTCGGCCGAAATTTCACCGTATTCGTCTCAGGTGGCGCCCCCCTGGATCCGGAGGTTTTTAATTTCTGGAGCAGCATGGGATTCACGGTCCTGGAGGGGTATGGACTCACCGAAACCTCGCCAGTGCTTTGCGTCAATACCTTGGAGCGTCAGGTGGCGGGTTCGGTCGGTCCGCCTCTGCCGGGGATTGAAGTGAAGATCGAGAGTAAGGAGGTCCTGGTGCGCGGGGACAACGTCTTCCCCGGATACTACGAGAACGAGCAGGCAAGCCGAGACGCCTTCACGGAAGACGGCTGGTTTCGAACCGGCGACCTCGGGGAGATCGCCCCGGACGGCTGGCTGGTCATCAAGGGGAGGGAGAAGGAACTGATCGTGACAGGATCGGGAGTCAACGTATATCCCGACGAACTGGAAGCGGTGCTGAACAATATCGCCGGGGTGAAGGAGTCGTGCGTCATCGGCGTCGAGAGGGGAGGCGGGGAAGAGGTGCATGCCGTGCTGCTCCTGGACGGAAGCGGCAGAGCCCCTGAAGAGATCATTGCCCAGGCGAACAGCCTGCTGGATGCGCTGCAGCAGATTAGCGGCTTCACCCTCTGGAACGAGCCGGAATTTCCCAAGACCACGACACTCAAGATCAAAAAGTTTGCGGTTAAGGAGGAGGTTAAAAAGGGAGCGGAGGGTGGAGATGCTACCGTCAGCCGGGACAGTCTGCTCAACCTGATCGCCAGGGTGACCGGTACCGGGACCGCGCAGATCCGCGAGGAATCCCTGCTCGTGGGCGACCTGGGCCTAACCTCCATCGACCGGGTGGAACTGGTCAGTTTGCTGGAACAGGAATACCGCCTCGATATCGAGGACTCCCAGATCGGACCGCAGACGAAAGTCTCGGACCTGCGCCAGATCGTCGCGAAACGGGAAAAGCTGACCCAGCACAATCATTTCCGCTTCTGGACAAATGCCCGCTTCTTCAGGGGGGTGCGCATGGTCTGGGATGCCGTATTCCACAGCCCCCTTTTCCAAAG
>VFJM01000427.1 GCA_009886055.1 Geobacter sp.
CGGGATAGCACGGCATAGTGAAACCGACGAGCATCTTGTGGTCTATCGCTGCCTCTACGACAATGATTCACTCTGGGTGAGGCCGCAGGCCATGTTTATGGAGACCGTGCTGGTTGATGGGCGTGAAGTGCCGCGATTTGAGCGATGCTGACCGTATCAGAGATTCTGGAGATGTTTAGAAAATGAAGATACAGAAACCATCAATCGAGAGCCCCCCAAGGTCTACGCCCTGCTGCGAACGCCTTTCCGGGCAGTCGCAAAAAACGGCAATTTTTGTGACTTTATGACAAAAAACGTCACCATGGTGCAGCTCGGAAATCTCATTTGCCGGCGATCATTCCATGTTTACTGGGGTTATCGGGGCATAGACGGATTGGAACAACTATTGCTTTGACAATTTTGGTTCGACAGCCGGAAACCGGTGCGAACCATGACAAACGATAGACGACAATACTAAACCATCCGCGAGGATGGGACGGAAAGCCCATTGGGTCTCCCTGAGACAGCCGGGTTGCCGAAATATCTGAGATATCCGAGATATTAGGCAACCCGTTTTTTATTGGGCGGTGTTGCAAAAATACACCGAACAGGGAGGGAACGATCATGAAGAAAACATCGACATGGGGGAGTTATCGGGCGCTGATGGTGCTGGCTGCGATCATCTGCCTCGGGCAGATGACAGGCTGCGGTGGCGGGAGCTCTCCCTCTGCAGCAACCACAGGCACACTGAAGATGTCACTCTCCGACAAGCAAAGCAACAGTTTTCAGAAGCTAATAATCGGCATCAAAGAGGTCAGGGTCGTGCCTGCCGGCCTTGAGGCATTGCCCGACGATGATCCTGCCCTGCCGGTCGTGGCTACCTATGCAACTCCCCTCCAGGTTGATGTCCTCACCCTCAAGTTCCTGACGCAGGCACTGGGACAGATTACTATCAACGCCGGAAGCTACAGCCAGATCCGCCTGATTCTGGCTGATAACGCAGCCGGAGCCGAGCCGGCAAACTACCTGGTACTCGCCTCGGACACATCCGGGACAAAGATCCCCATAAAGACCCCCAGCGGTCAGACCGCCGGGCTCAAGGTAAACTGCCTGTTCAACGTCACGCCTGACACCCAGATCGAACTTGTGCTCGATTTCGACCCCAATACGGCAATCATTGCGACGGGAGGGGGCAACTACCTGTTCAAGCCAACCGGCATCAGGGTAGTGGAGGTCAAGAATCTGCCCCCGGCCTTCGGTTACCTCTCGGGCTTACTGTCGTCTGTCATGCAATGGTACAGCGCTACGGTAAGCGTTGTACCTGCCAGCGGCGGTACGCCGGTGGCAACATCCAACGTGTTTGCCTCTTACTCCGGCGGTTCGTGGCAGAGTTCGTTCTCCTCCTACGTACCAGACGGCACCTATCGGCTGCATGTAAATTCGCCGGGATTCATGCCCTATTCTTCACCGCTGACCACGGTTGAGGCGGGAAAGGAACACTCTATGGGGACTGTTACCTTAGTCCCCCTCCCCTTGTCCATGCCCATGCGCATGCAGCCTATGCCCATCAACTAGACCTGTTTCGTGCAACGGTGGTGGAGGAATTCTTCCCGATAATAGACAAGAGGCGACCATCCGGCCGCCTCTTGTCTATTTCTTCCCGTGCGAATTCCGGGAACATCATGCTTAATCAAAAGGCGTCCAATCGGCTGCCTTTACGCCCCGGGAGTTGACAAAAAGACCGCAGCCGTGCCATAAAACAGAGTGCGTAAGGGAAAGCCGCTTCGGTCTGATGAAGCGGTTTTTGTTTTTAGAAGGGTGGCAGCACAAAAACAAATCCGGAGACAGTGTGTGGACTATAGAAAACGGCTACTGATCAGAAACAAGAGAATAGCTACGGGATTGATGATTGGCGCGGCGGTACTGTTTGTGGTTGCCCGCTCCCAGAAGGGGCATGGCGCCTGGGAGTGGGTCGCAGCTTTCGCGGAGGCGGCCATGGTCGGCGCCCTGGCGGACTGGTTTGCGGTTGTGGCGCTGTTCCGCCACCCACTGGGTGTGCCGATACCGCATACGGCC
Source organism: Geobacter sp. (assembly GCA_009886055.1). Taxonomy (GTDB): domain Bacteria; phylum Desulfobacterota; class Desulfuromonadia; order Geobacterales; family Pseudopelobacteraceae; genus JACRCG01. Next base: position 2,056 of record VFJM01000427.1, read on the forward strand.
ATCATTAAAAACAAGAAGGACGCCATTGCCGGAAATCTGGCGGAATTTATCCGTGACAAGTTTCTTGCCAGCGGTACCTTGATCGCCAAGCTGAGAGAGTACAATCCGGCCGAGCATCTTGCCGTCTATCTGATGTCGAGAGAGAATGCCGCCGGCCTGGCCAAGGGGCTGACCCGTGTATGTGCCGACTCCCTGGATTTTATCGATGACGAGCGGGTGCAGCAGCTTTTGAGAGCCGCCCTGGGCAACCGGATTGATAACTTCGACCTCTCCAGTTCCGCCGGTGCGATTCTCGATACCCTCAGAAAAGACAATCGCCACCAGATCGTTCTTGATGACCTGTTGAACCGCTTTGCCGGATGGCTGGCAACCGCCGAAGCGCAGACCAGGCTGGCCAACTCCATCGACGACATGTGCACGAAAGAGTATCCGCTCCTGAGTGTCTTCATCCCCAACCGGGAACAGTTTTCCAAAGGGGCGGGCGAAAAGATCGCCAGCAGGATAAACGCCTTTATTCAGGAAGTTAACGCCGATCCTGCCCATGAGGTCAGGGGTAAGTTCGACACCGCCGTGACGAATTTCAGTGACAGGTTGAAATTCGACCCGGAGCTGCGGGGCAAGATCGAGGCGATCAAGCGTGAGGCAGTTCATAACCAGTCAATAGCCGATTATGCGAAGAACATCGGCAACGATCTGAAGAGCTGGCTGAATGCCGACCTGTGCCAGCCACAGTCAAAGGTGCAGGAGAAGATCGCGGCAGCGGTTGCCGGTCTCGGCACTGCACTGTCGCACAACCGGGGGTTGAAAGACTCTTTGAATGAACACCTGGAAACGCTGGTTCTGCACTACGGGGATACGCTGCGAACCGCTATTTCCGGGCATATTTCCGGCACGGTGCACGCGTGGGAAAGCGAAGACTATACTAACGAGATCGAGCTGAGCATCGGTTCCGACCTGCAGTTTATCAGGATGAACGGCACCCTGGTCGGCGGCGCTATCGGCCTGCTGCTGCATGCTGTCGCGCTGCTGCTTGCCTAGCAGGTCTCCGCGCCGGGAGGTAAAGCGGGGACAGGGTGCTTTTCCTATGGGTTTTGGGAATTATCTAGACTGCTGATGCAATTCAAAAGGCGGCCAATCGGCCGCCTTTTCATGTCCGGGAACAGCCGGCTGTTGCAGACGGCATGGATTCTGGTAAGCTTGAAACAGAAGAGCGACAACTGTTTGAAAGGAGGATTTCATGTACGGAAGGGACAGGATCTACAAGAAAGTGGAGATAATCGGCGTCGCCGCCGGGAGCATTGAAGCGGCGATCGAGACGGCCCTGGCCAGGGCGCAGAACTCGCTGGACAAGATGTCCTGGTTCGAGGTGGGGGATATCCGCGGACATATTGGCCCGGATGGCAAGGTCGCTGAATATCAGGTGGTTATAAAGGTGGCATTCGAGTTGAAGGGGTAGCTGTTGCCGAACAACATTATTTCCGGGCACAAATGGAAGGCCCGCGATGATCATCGCGGGCCTTTGAAAATCTTCCCATTTTATAGGGATTAAGGCTGCACCAACCAGCCTGTAGTCAACTTCCTATTTTTCTGAACAGTCCGGTGGAGTGTCCTCGACCATCTGATCCTCCATAGTTAACAAAATCCGCATACTAAAACTTCTACTGCTGATCTGTTACTCCTTTTGCTGCGTAGTTATTGTCTCAAGGCAGCGCTACCTTGATTTCACTATAGCTATTTCGAACCCAAAGAAACAGTCTGTTTTTATTTTTTTTACCGGTGTATAGTAATCAGGTTTTGCGCTGCGGCGCATCCCGGTAACGCAACGCAGCATTCACCCGGCGGCCATTTCGGCCGCCTATAGCGTTAACCCGCGGCTCACGCCGCGGGCTTCTGATAGGCCGGGTTCATCTGCCACAGCGCCAGAGTCGCTCCGGTCGGATCGGTAATGACGCTGAACCAGCCGACGCCGGGAATCTCGGTGACCTCCTTGCAGATCGTCGCTCCAAGAGCCCGGGCCTTCCCGGTGGCGGCGACTGCGTCGTCCACGGCGACGTAGGCGGTCCAGCAGGAGGGTGAATCGGGCTGGACGGTTTTCATCATGCCGCCGCCGGTCCCTTCCCCCACATTAATGATAGTGTAATCCATCCCCGGTATCTCTTCCAGTTTCCAATCGAACAGCCCGGTGTAAAACGCCTTGGCTTTGGCCATGTTGGTGGTCATCAGCTCGACATGCACGAACGGATTTGCCATGACACACTCTCCTTTTTTTGACAAAAATGATGAATCATATGTTCATTATGACCCCGTCATCGGGAAAAAGGTATCTTGCGAATTTCGAAGCAATTACGTGGTGAACGATCCGCCGCCGGCTCATTGGTGGTGGACGTTCTGCCCGTGATGGTGTATAAAACGGCGTCACCCAAACCGGAACGCACCCTTATCCGGCGTGAGAAGAGCACATCAACCTGCTGGAGTACACCATATGAACGTAGACCTGACATTGCTGAAAAACCTGATACACAAACGAAGCGATGAGATCGAAAAGAGTGTTGCCGGGACCGGCTATATTGCTCGGACAGTCATCGGCGTCGGCACCTTTTTACTCGATAACGAAGGGGACTACGATCTGATGACCGCCAAGCAAAAGGTTATCTTTGAAAAATTTCTCCGGCCGCTGCTGGATGCGCCCCGCCGGTAGTAACAAGAATCATTGCCGGATAACGCTCATTGCGTCCCGTAACCGAGTGTCTTGAGATCAAGCCTGCCATGTGCGTCATGGCAGTCGTCGCATTTCAGCGCCTCGGCTTTCGGTGCGACCTGGTGATTCACTGAAACGAGCATGGATTGCCGTATCGCCTTCCAATTACCGCTGTACGGCTGTTTTGCCTCTGCAGCCCCCTTGGCGGCAGCAGCTCCCGGATTTCCGGTGGCAGCATACACGCCGGTTTTCAAGGGGAGTGGAATACCGGTTGAGGCATCGGCGATTATCGTGCAGTTAATTCGCTGCCACGGATAGATGCGGGCCTGGCGGTCCCGTTTTGATCCCACCGGTTCCCATTCGTTGCGCATAGTCCTGTTCCACCAGCGATATTCAGGCTGCAGACGGCTTCCCTGCTTGATGGCCGGTTCGAAAAGGCCGCTCTTTTCATTTTTTATCGGGATGGTCCAGTCTATATCCGTCATCGTCGGCGAATTGGCATGACGGGCAATTGCCGGAACATGACAGGTCTGGCAGGCGATTCTATTGCAGTGTCTGTTCAGCTGGGAACCGGAGTCTCCCTTGTGCGGCCTCTCCGTGTGGCAGTTCGGACAGCCGACCGTAACTTCCGTCAGTTCCTGGAATTTGAGGTTGGCGCCGCCGGCAATTTTATGTTTCTTGACGGTATGACACTCCGTGCAGGTCATCCCCATGGAAAAATGAACGTCATTTTCCCCGCCTGCGATCCCAAGCCTGAAATTCCCGCCACCGGTTGTGCCATGACAGCGAAGGCACATCTCAGTTGCAGGTTTTTGCGCCTGACGGGCAACTTTAAGAACATCAACACCCGGGGCCGGAGCAGTCCTGAAGCGGAACTCCTTTTTATCTATCACCTTCTCTTTTTCTATCCATTTACCTTTCGTTTTCCCTTTTTCCTTAACAATTATTTTCTCTTTAACTGTTTTCACCTCTTTCACTACGACCCGCCGATAATCGGGACCGTGACAGATCAGGCAATCGATATTTTCAAAATCATCGGCGGTAAGTTTGCCAATCGGATTCGGTTTTTCCCCCAGCCCCGAATGACAGACAGCGCAGCCGTTCGGCTGCTCCTGCCGTGCGGCGCCTGCGGGTTTGATCGTTTCGAGCCAGTCAATACCGGCATAGGTGTGATACAGTGGGGAAAAATCAGCCAAAAAGCCGGCATCCTTTCCCTTCTCCCCTCCCTCAATGAAGCGGGGTTCCCCCCTCATCTGATAGTGCAGGCTTTCCGCCACTTCTTTTGATGCCGCGTCATGGCATTCGGCGCAGGTGCGGGCTCCGTCGTATGTGGCGATTTCTCCGTGCATCGATTCGGCCGTTAATGCTTCTGATGCCGGAATGGCAGTTGACGCCAAAAAACATAATATTATTAGTAATATGTGTGATATGACGTGATTGTTTCCGGCACCATTCGGCGCCCCGTTTGTTTCTGATGCTTCTTCTGCACGCTTCATCCGCTCATTCTCCTGAAAAATAACATTGAACCCGTTTTGATGCAGATTTCACTCCAAGTTTTTTTTAAACATGCCGGAAGAAGGCTCGGCCTGGATTGTTACGACACCGTTTGGGGTCAGTCAAGATGTGAGCGCACTTCCCGTTTGACTTTTACAAATTAATCACCATAATCAGACCAATTGGCCATTTGTTCGATGATGGAAGGGGTCCACATGAGAAAGCTGTTCCTTGTTCTAGTTCTTCTGCTCGCTGTCGCGGGCATCGCCATTGCCCAGGGTGGGGTGAAAAAAAAGTCACAGCGCCCTTACGAGTACGGGACAATATCCATTGATAATTTCTCCACGAAAGCCGGCCTGGCCCCGGTCGTCTTCGACCACTGGATACACAGGAGTAAATACACCTGCCGGCTCTGCCACGTGGATCTCGGTTTTTCCATGAAGGCGAACGGATCGGGAATAACCGCCGCCGATAATATGAAAGGGGCTTTCTGCGGGACATGCCATAACGGCACGATGGTTTACGGCACTCAAAAGATCTTTCAGGCATGTACCAAGAACGTCACAAAGAGCGACATAAGTCGTTGCGAAAAGTGCCACCAGGCTGGGCGAAATGCAAAAAAACAGCAGGAGTTCGCCAGTTTTGCGCAAAATCTTCCCAAGGGAAGGTTCGGCAACGGCATCAACTGGGAGAAGTCTGAAGCAATGGGGATGATAAAGCTGATTGACTACCTGGAAGGAATTTCATTCAAAATGGAACAGCTCCCCGTGCAAAAGGATTTTGTTCTTACGTCCAAGATTGGAGGGATGCCTGACATCATCTTCTCCCACCGGAAGCACGCCGTCTGGAACGGATGTGAACTTTGCCATCCCGACATCTTCAACGTCAAGAAAGGCGGCACCAAATACTCTATGTCCGACATGTTCGAGGGAAAATACTGCGGTGTATGCCATGACACCGTCGCATTTAGCCAAATGGATTGCCAAAGATGTCATTCAGAACCTGTTCAATAGCATTACTGATTCTTGGGGGGGTGTTCCTCCAACTGTCAGTCGCTTCAGGGGGGGATTATGAAGGGGTTTATACCCTGCGTCCTCTCCCTCCCCCCGAGGAATACGGCAACATTCTTATTGACAGGACTTCTACCAAAAATGGTGTCAAGCCGGTCACCTTTTCCCACTGGCTGCACCGCAGGAAATACACCTGCCGGGTATGCCATACCGATCTGGAATTTAACATGAAGGTCAACACAACCGAGATTACCGAGGGGGGTAACCGGTCCGGCAAGTATTGCGGGGCGTGCCATAACGGCCAGATTGCTTTCCGGCCCAACGGGAACTGCGAAAAATGTCATAACGGCAACATCGCATATTCGGCGGAAAGGTTTTCAGAATTTCTTAAAAAACCCTACCCTACCACTCCTTTCGGCAACTCGATCAACTGGGTTGAATCCTTGAAGAGAGGGATGATTTCACCGGTAAAACATCTCAAGGGGAAACCCAAGGACATCCCTTTTGACAAGACGCTCGTCCTCGAATCCAGCTGGAGCATTATCCCTCCGGCCATCTTTCCTCACAAGGCCCACGTTGAATGGCTGGATTGCAACAGTTGTCATCCCGACATCTTCAATATCAAGAAGAAGACTACTAAGAATTTTTCCATGGATGCAATATTGGAGGGCAAATTCTGCGGCGTCTGCCACCTGAACGTAGCCTTCCCGATCAATCATTGCCAGGGATGTCATCCTGCTCTCAATCGGCTTAAGGAACCGCAGCAATGAAGAACCGGTATCAAACGAGGACGTTTCTCGTTACCGGATTTCTGGTCATTCTGGTTCTCCTGTCGCTGGCATCGCGCCATCCGCTTCCGGCGTTTGCCGGCACCGTCAGCCCACCCTCTGTCGGAGAAGAGTGGAAAAAAGAATTTGATGAATTGTCCTCCATGACGCAAGATGCCATGATGCTGACTCCGGACGGATTACTGGCACTTATTGCACGATGTGAAGCATTGAAGCCGGCAATCGAAAAACTTGAGGAGAATTCACGCAAGGTTTACCTGAAAAGGCTGGAAATGACCAGGAAGATGTTCCTGTTCGTCCTGGAATATAAGAAAAGCCAGCCCCCCTAGGGGTTCCATCTCTTCACCCTCCGCCTCTTTCAACTCCTCATGGCATGGACACAATTATCTGTTCCGGCATTTATTTTGCAGTGCTATGCAAAAAGATTCCGCCGTCCAACAGTCGACAAGGCAACCACATCCATCCCAACGGCCGAATCGGCCCTGAACTGGAGCAACTGCCGTTTCTTCCTGAGTAGTATGTCTGGCGCGAAATAAATCGCCCGGAATCCGTAACGGAGGCCTGAAAAATGAAAATACCAGCTCTTATTCTCCTGCTCTTCACCCTGCCCGGTTGCATGCAAAGCATCAAACCGACGGTGAAAAGCTTCAACACCTCGATTCCCGGCGTTATCCAGACGAGACAGATTGGCGAAGCGCTTTTTGAAAAAGGAACAGTCAAAATGGTACCGGGATTTCTTGTCCAGCGCGACAGTAATCTGCCGCTGATGGAACACCTGTTATTCCCCCCCGTCAAGCGCGGTGATGTCTGGGCTTGTACAGGGAGGCTGCATAATGGTGATTACGTGTGCGCACACCCCAATCTGGAACAGGGGGATGTACAGATCGACTCCGGAGAGCCGCTCCCGTCCAGATTGCCGCAATTCATCATCGGGCGGGGAGGGGAGTTTCGCGGATTGTATTTTTCCGCATCCGGCTACATAGCCGTGCAAGAGAGAGGCCTGCTGGCAGGCTTGTTTGTCCCGGCAGATGCGCCATTGAGCGGTTCGTTCAAGCAGGAATTGGTATATAACGGAAAAAAAGATGATATCACCAAGCTCATCTACCGGGAGTTTGCGGAAGATTTAACAAAGCCCTCCCTATTCCAGGGCTATAGTTTCAACATCGCCTCATTGGACATCATCCAGGTAAATGGCGTCATCATTGAAGTTCTTGAGGCTACCGACTCAAGTATCAGGTTTGTCATTAAAAACTGAGCGGCTTTCATCTGTTTGGAAAAACCCTGTCATGCCAGATTGCAATCAAACGATTACGTAGTTGACTGCGCCGGTGTGAGTGAATTGAACAAGAGAGTATGCCATCTGCGCTGCCCGTGATCGGTACCCGGTTTCACCGAAGGAGTAATAACCACCTTGAATTCCTCGCTAAGCTCTCGGTGTAACATGACGCTTTATTGTGCCCTCATGGGGTTTTTCCTGACTATGAGCCTGGTAGAGCCGGCATATTCCCAGGAAAATTATGCCACCTATCCCACCCTGCCGTCCGGCTATACCTCCATCAAGGTTTTTGACAACCAGAAGCGGTTTGTCGGCCGCATTCTGCCGGAGAAGAGATACTGGGTCTCCATCGACCGCATTCCCGCGTTCCTGCAAAAAGGTGTGGTGGCCGTTGAAGACGCCCGCTTTTATGAACATGGCGGGATCGATATCCGCGGGATCGCCCGGGCCCTGGTGAAGGATGTGGTCAAGCGGAGATTGGCCGAAGGGGGATCGACCATTACCCAGCAGTTGATCAAAAACAGGTACCTGTCCGGCGAGAAAACCATCGAACGGAAGTTCGATGAAGCCCGCATGGCCATCGAGTTTGAACAGAAATACAGCAAGAAACAGATCCTGGAGATGTATTTCAACGAAATCTATTACGGGAACGGGGCCTGGGGCATTGCCCAGGCGGCCCGGCTCTATTTCGATAAGAGTCCGGAGGAGTTGACCGACGCCGAATGTGCCCAGCTGGCCGGCGTGCAGAAAAATCCGGCGCGCTACAACCCCCTCGGGAAACCGGCCAACGTTACGGGGCGTCGGGACGTGGTCCTCAAGCGGATGGTGGATCTGAAAATGATCACCCCGCGTCAAAGACAAACGTTGCGCGCCTATCCGGCATCGGTTGTCAAACCGGGGCAGGCCCCGCAGTATCTGGCACATATCAAGAACAAACTGGTCGAGCGGTACGGAGCGGATATCATCGAACAGGGTGGGCTGGAGGTGACCGCAGCCCTGGATCTGAATCTTCAGAAACAGGCAGAGGAAGCGCTGCGCGAAGGGGTTAAACAGGTTTCTCCCCAGCTGCAGGGTGCTTTGATCTGTCTGGATCCCGCCACGGGGGACGTCCTGGCGGCCGTGGGAGGAGTCGATGCCGTCCAGAGCGGCTATAACCGCGCCTTCCTTGCCAGGCGTCAGCCCGGATCGGCCATCAAGCCGCTGATTTATGCTGCGGCGCTGGAAAAGGGGTTTACTGCCGGCAGCATCTGGGATGATACGCCGGTTGCCTACAATCGGGGCAATAATGAAACCTGGAAACCGCAAAATTATGGTCGGGAGCTCTACGGAGAGTTGAGTCTCAGGCAGGCCCTTGCCCATTCCAACAATGTCATCGCGGTAAAGCTGCTGGAGGCGGTCGGGGTCCCGTATTTTGTCGAATTTGCCGGGAAAATGGGTCTGCCGTTACGGGCAGAGAACGGCCTCTCCCTCGCCCTGGGAACGGATGATGTTACCCTGAATGACCTGGTCCTGGCATACACACCCCTGGCCACCGGAGGTGTGCGCCCTGAAGCGAGGGTCATTATCCGGGTGTATGACCGCAATCGTCGTACGTGGATCGAGAATCCCCCGGTGGTTACCCCGGTCCTTTCCCCGGCGGCGGCTTTTGTCACCACCAAGATGCTGAAAGACGTCATGAACTATGGTACCGCCAAATCTCTCAAAAAATTCAGCCAGGCTCATCCGTCTGCCGGGAAAACCGGTACGACCGATGAGTATAAGGATGCCTGGTTCGTCGGTTATACTCCGCAGGTAATAACCGGTGTCTGGGTAGGATATGACAAGCCCAGGCCGGGGGGGAAAGGCTTTACCGGCGGCGCTGTCGCCGCCCCCATCTGGGAGCGGTTCATGCGCAAAGCCGTGGCTTCGAAACCGGCAGCTGATTTCCCCACACCGGATACGGTTGTCTCCGTTGCCATTGACCCTGCGACAGGCTTTCTGGCGACTGCCGACTGTCCGGCAAGCCGCGATGAATTCTATGTCACCGGAACAGAGCCGACCGAATACTGTCCCAAACATAGCGGAGCTGTTCCTGATTCAGGTGATTGACGTCACACTATTTACATCGGCTCCCATGGTATGGTAAACACCGGGATGCCCATGCGCAGCCCCGATAACCGCGGCTGCCTCCGATCAACCAACCGCCGTCACCCGGCAAAGGTCTAACGTGCGTCTTATTTGCTGCTTCATTTCATTCTGCCTGTTTTTCCCCGCCTCAATCCTGTTTGCATCGGACGAAGTGCTGGATTACGGCCGGATCGCCTCCATCGACCTTCTCCTGGAGTTGGCCATTTCCAATCACCTTATCGCCGGCGGTGTTGTTGTGATCGGCAACCACTCCGGCATCCTCTCCAGCACATCCCGCGGACGGCTGTCTGCCAGCCTGGAAGCGCCGCTGCTCGACCAGCAGACCATCTTTGATCTTGCCTCCCTGACAAAGGTGATTGCAACGGCGCCGGCGGTGATGAAGCTGCTGGATGAGGGGCGTATCTCCCTGCTGGATCCCCTGACCCGCTGGTTTCCCGAATTCAAGGGCTCGGAACGTGAAAACACCACAATCCTCAATTTGCTGACTCATACTTCGGGACTCACAGACTTTGATATGAGTACGGAACAGACCATGGAAACCGCAATCCGCACGGCAGCGGCGGAAAAAAACCGGCACTGGCCGGGCAGCAGCTTCAGTTATGCCGATATCAACTTCATTCTGCTGGGAGAACTCGTCCGTCGGGTTTCAGGCAAGACATTGGACGCCTACTGCCAGGAAGAGCTCTTTGCGCCACTTCTCACCACTGAGACCATGTTTCTGCCGGCACCGAATCTTACGGTTCGGATTGCCCCGACACTGGGTGTCGACAGCGGAACCGTCCAGGACCGGAATGCGCGCCGTCTCGGCAGTGTAGCGGGGCATGCCGGCCTCTTCAGCTCTGCACAGGATCTCGCCCGGTTTGCCCGTCTGATGCTCGCAGGAGGTGCGATCGACGGCAGGCGCATCCTGTCCGAACGGGCGGTGGAACAGATGACCTCCCCGTTTCTTTGCAGCGGCGGTGCCGTGGTGCGCGGCCTGGGATGGGACAAGAGTTCCCCTTTTTCATCGCCGAAGGGGAGATTGTTCTCGGAGGCTTCCTTCGGTCACACCGGGTACAGCGGCTCTTCAATCTGGATAGATCCGGAGCAGGATCTGTTCGTGGTTCTGCTGACAAACCGGCTGGACTACCGGAACATCAGGATGTTCAATCAGCTGCGCAGTGACATCTCCACCCTTGCCGTGGCTGAGTTCCGGAAGCCCGGAGACAATCAGAAGATGACGGCAGTCCCGGAAATCACACGGATCACCGCGAATTCCCGGCGAACGTCAACCCGGAGCATTCCGGCCGCATCCCGCGGCATCAGGCTGGTAGCGGCAGTATCTGACGCACACCCCAAGGCGCAGCGCCACTACAGCAAGAAAGTCGGCAAAAAACATCGGCAAAAATCATCCGGCCGGCCGCGTCGGGCGCGAATTCTGCAGGAACGGAGCGCAGCGTAGCGTAGCGGTCCCTCTGAGGATCTTATTGCCGGGTTGCCGTTATACATTTCAAGGAGAACGTACTCGTGATAGCCCAAAAACGCGATTTTCTGCATTCCCTCTGGGATTTTTTCTGTTCGCTGAAGCTGACCATGTTCCTGCTGATCTCGCTGGCGGTCATCTCGATCATCGGGACGGTCATCCCTCAAGGGATACCTCCCGAGGAATATCTTGCCATGATCAGCCCTGGCAAAATCAAGCTATACAAGGCACTGGGCTTTTTCGACATGTACCATTCGTGGTGGTTCATCCTGTTGCTCTACCTGCTGACCGTCAACCTGATCGCCTGTTCCATCAAGCGGCTGCCCCACATCTGGAAGACCATCACCCGGCCGGTAACAGTTTTAAGTGACGGCTTAGAGCAGTCCCTGGCCAATGTGGCTACGATCAAGAGTTTGGAAGAACCGGCGGCAGTCAAGGAGCGGGTTATCTCCTTTCTGAGTACGGAATTTGCCGCGCCGGTCGTGTCAGAAGCGGATGGCGCCTGGCATCTCTTCGCCCAGAAAACGCCCTGGTGCCGTTTGTCCGTCTATTTCGTCCACCTGAGCGTCATCATCATCTTTATCGGTGCCCTGATCGGCTCACTGTTCGGCTACAAAGGGTTTGTCAATATCCTCGAAGGTGAGAGCGTCTCCTCGGTCATGTTGCGCTCGGAAAAGGAGCTCGACCTTGGGTTCTCCCTGCGGCTCGAACAGTTCACTCTGGCCAAATACCCAAACGGAGCTCCGAAGGAGTTCAAGAGCATTCTGACGGTGCTGGAGAACGGCACGCCGGTGCCGGATTACACTAATGCCCGTGTCATCGTCAACGATCCGCTGACCTATAAGGGGATCACCTTTTACCAGTCCAGCTACGGTAATGCGGGAAACTACTTTTTCACTGTCAGCGATCTGAATGGCAAAAATCCAGCGTCCCTGACCGTTAAAGGCCAATCCTCGGCGAATCTCCCCGATGGCAGCAGCATGCATGTGCTGGAGGCGACAAAGGACGTTTCCGCCTTCGTCAAGGACCTTTCCGGTCCGGCTGCCCAGGTGGAACTGCACACACCCGACGGGAAAACGGAGAGCTTCATCGTCTATGCCAACCATCCCGAGCTGAACATCCAGCATGCACAGCAGCATGGCAGTGGTCCGGTAATCCACTACAAGGGTGCCGAGGAGCGGATGTACACAGGCCTTCAGGTGGCCAAGGATCCGGGCGTGTGGGTCGTCTGGCTGGGCTGTTTCCTGATGATGATCGGCGTCTATGCCGCTTTCTTTCTGTCCCACCGCCGCATCTGGGTGCGCATACAGGGTGGAGCCGTCACCGTTGCCGGTAATGCCAGCAAGAATCAGGGCGGATTCCAGCAGACTTTCGAGGGGCTCATTGATCGGCTCAAAACAGATCTCGCCAAGGAGAAACAGCCATAACCGGTTCTACCCCATGATCTTCGGCTGCCGGGCGCCAGCCTTCACCTGTCGGGGCAGTACAGCTTTGGGGCGGAAAATAAAATGACCGCTTGACAAACATGGAACAGTTCATTTAAACTTGCTCTGCAATAAAGGGGAGTAGCTATCAGCCGGAGACATGGCTGACCCCAAGCCCGTCAACACAGTCGAAAGACTCGGGCTGGGAACGATGATCATCGCAAGCAAGACCTTTATCCAATGCGTATTTCGCCGTGGGTAAAGGTTTTTTTTATTTACCCCCCGGCGAATACAAAATCGTCGGAGGTAGAAACACATGAACAACACATTCAAAACCACCCTTCTCCTATCCCTGCTTACCATTTTACTGGTCGCCATGGGGGGCGCAGTCGGCGGTCAGGGGGGTATGATCGTTGCCTTCCTTATGGCTGCCGTCATGAACTTCGGCTCCTACTGGTTTTCCGACAAGATCGTCCTCAGGATGTACAACGCCCAGGAAATTACCCGCGAGATTCACCCGTCCTTTTACGGGATGATCGAGCGACTGTCCGCCCGGGCCGGGCTGCCGATGCCCAAAGTCTACATCATTCCTGACGACTCCCCGAATGCCTTTGCCACCGGCCGCAATCCCGGTCATGCCGCTGTCGCCGCCACAGAGGGCATTCTGCGTATCCTCACACCGGATGAGCTGGAAGGGGTCATGGCTCATGAACTGGCTCATGTCAAAAACCGCGATATACTTATTTCCAGCATTGCCGCCACCTTTGCCGGCGCCATCTCGATGATCGGCACTATGCTGCAGTGGGGCGCGATGTTCGGCGCCGGACGGGGAGATGATGACGAACGGGGCGGGATTGGCGGCATGGTCGGCTCGCTCGCGATGGCGATCATCGCCCCGATTGCGGCAATGCTGATCCAGATGGCGGTCTCCCGTTCCCGTGAATATCTGGCGGATGCCTCGGGTGCTGAGATCTGCGGACGGCCGCTGGCGCTGGCGGGTGCCCTGCGCAAGCTGCACAACGCCTCACAGGCGATCCCGATGCTTGCAGCCCGGCCTGCCACGGCCCATATGTTTATCGTCAATCCGCTGACCGGCGGCGGATTCGCATCGCTGTTTTCCACCCACCCACCGATGGAGGAGCGCATCGCCCGCCTCGAATCGCTGGCAGTCAGAACTTACTGACAGACAACCAGAACCGCGGGGCAGCACTGTCCCGACACATCACAGAGGAGGAAGCAATGTCATACACAATAAATCAAATCATCAAAGAACCGAAATCACCCAAAAAGAAAAGAAATGAATCAGAGCAGCTGCAGAATGTCATATCACTGCGCATCAACGATGATGAAAAGAGGGCGCTGGAAAAGCTGACAAAGTCCACATCGAAAAGCATCACCGAGATCATGAGGGAGGCCATTGATCTCTGGAGTTCCAAGCGCCGCAAGCTCTGCATGGATTAACCGTTAGAACTGATATGAATCAAGGAGGCAGTACAAATGGAATGGCTGACTGACCCGCAGGTCTGGATGGCACTGGTAACACTGAGCGCACTGGAAATCGTGCTCGGTATCGACAATATTATCTTCATCTCGATCCAGGCGAGCAAACTCCCTGCGCATCAACAGGAGAAGGCCCGGCTTGTCGGACTCGGCCTGGCGATGTTCATCCGCATCGCGCTGCTCTTTTCGTTGACCTGGCTGATGGGGCTCACGTCACCGCTGTTTACCGTGTTGGGCAACGAGATTTCCGGTCGCGACCTGATCCTGATTTCAGGCGGCCTGTTTCTGCTCTGGAAAAGCACGATGGAGATCCACGAAAAGCTTGAGGGGAAAGAGGAAATCTCGTCCGCTCATGTCGGGACTACGTTCGGAGCTGCTATTGTACAAATCCTGCTGCTGGACATAGTCTTCTCTCTCGATTCGATCATCACCGCCCTCGGGATGGCCAGCCAGCTTGCGATAATGATTGCCGCTGTCGTCATCGCGGTCGGCTTCATGATGCTGTTCTCGGGGAAAATCAGCGCCTTCGTGGAAAAACACCCGACAATCAAGATGCTGGCGCTCAGCTTTCTGATCCTGATCGGAGTGGCCCTCATCGGCGATGGTTTCGATATGCACATACCCAAGGGGTACATCTATTTCGCCATGGCATTCTCGGTGCTTGTCGAGATGCTCAATCTGAGACTCAGGCGCGGTACGCCGGTCAAGCTGCATCAGCCGCATCTGGCAGATTCCACCGAGCCCTGATAAACAGGATTCGTGTAACATGTCACTCACTCCCGGCTCCGCCGGAAACGCAACATACAGGAGATCACAATGAAAAAAAGGGTAGTTAAAGTATTTACGGTTATGGCCGCCATACTGTTTGTAAGCGTTACCGTAATGGAACTTAACGCCGAAGCCAGGGCCGGCGGCAGCCGCTCTATGGGGAGCCGCGGCTCACGCAGCTATTCCAGGCCGGCCGGTTCTTCATATCAGCCAGGCCAGTCACGGCAGGGTGCGCCTGGCGCCTTCCAGCAGTCGGCCGGCGGCGGGTTCATGAGGAGCATGGCTGGAGGACTCATGGGAGGTATGCTGGGAAACATGCTGTTCAGCAGCTTTGCCGGCGCCGGCGGCGGAACCGGAACAGCAGCCGGAACCGGAACGGTAGCAGGAGCAGGAACGGTAGCAGGAGCAGGAGCAGGTAGCGGAGCCAGCGGCGGAATGGAAAGCGGCATGGGAAGTGGTATGGGTGGCGGCGGCGTCGGCCCGTTAGAAATCATACTTCTGGCAGGGGGCGGGTACCTCCTTTACCGGTATATAAAAAAGAGAAGAGCCGCCGGCGCCTCTAATCCGTATCGTCAGTGATGAAGTCAATCAGCAGCAAGCGGCGGCCAGGAAATAACGAGGACATTTCTGCATCTCATCTTCGGGCCGTCTTTTTGTCGTTTTCACCCGTCAAATTTTTAACGGCTTTCAAGCTCCGCTTTGACGAGGTAAATGCAACGTGAGGCATTTTGTATTCAGGACATTGGGGCAGGTCAAGCGCCTGGTCATTACGGTGATCGGTTTCACGATCCTGGCTGCGGGTGTAGCCATGGTCGTGTTGCCGGGGCCGGCGATCGTGGTAATCCCGGTCGGACTGGCGGTGCTGGCTACTGAATTCATCTGGGCCAGAAAGCTCCTTGTTACGGCAAAAGAGCGCATTGAACGCTTCAGAAAAGGAAACGGATGTCAGAACAATTCATAATGTGGGGTGCGTTCGGGCTTCTGATGGTCGTTATGCTGGCGATAGACCTGCACGGCCAGAGCTGTTTGATTGATGCCTTCAGGATTGTCGTCGGTATCGTCGGGGTGGCGGCATCCGGCTGTTTGAAGTTATTTTCCCGGCAGGTGGGGGGCTGCCGTATCAACTAGGTATACGAAAAAGAAAAAAGTTGGTATGTAGTAACCGAAGTCTTGTTGACAAGCACCTCTCTGAGAGGTTTGATATAACGTCACGCAAGGAGCCCGTCATGCACGACCGAAACGTTTTTTCTGTCGCATTGCTCATCGTTTTGTTCTCTCTGGTCTCGTGGGTGGCACCGGCGCACGTCTGGTCTGAGTCTTCCGAGATCAGGATGTCAAAGGGGCAGACCGTCTACGTACCCGCCTACTCCAATGTCTTTACCGGCCCCCGGAAGCTTCCCTTTCAACTGGCTACGACTCTGAGTATCCGCAACACCGACCTCTCCGCTTCCATTCGGGTCACTA
>VFJM01000233.1 GCA_009886055.1 Geobacter sp.
CATCGGCACGACCACCAACGTACGGAAGGCATCGGGAATACCCCTGTCCTTGAAATCCATCTTGGGTAGCGGCCGGGGTGGCAGAAATCGCGTGATCAGATAATTGAACATCTCGGTCGCAAGCTGGCTGACCGGAATCAGCAGGAGCAGCAGGAGCCCGAGTAGCATGGCGAGCGATAGCCCGACCGGGACGAAGGCGGCGATCAGGGAAAGAAACAGAGCAGAGAAACCGCCGATTCCGAATGCGTGGACGGCTGCGTGGTGGTAATTGACCCATTCCAGGGAGCGATAGCGGAGCGTTTCACGGCATGCAAGCTGCCGCACCAGCTCAGCCCGTCCCTCTCCGACCAGCCAGGTGCCGACGTGATTGCGCCGCTCATCGCTTGTTGCTTCATGCCCTGCCTGCGTTGCCATCTTGATGACGTGCATCGCGACCTGTTCCTCTGTCTGGGCAGCAGCGCGGGCGAGCTCTTCAATCGCCCGACGACAGCGGTCACGAGTTGCGAAATCCATTTTTGGATAAACCCCGGACGGATCGAAACGTAACACCTGTTCCACCCGGCTGAGCTGTTCGAAGATGTCCCGCCAGTCCAGCAGGGCCAGCTGGCGCAGGCTGGTAAAGGCGTTGCCGCAGGACAACTGCTCCCTGGCCTGCCGGTTCTGCTCACGCAGGATGAGATCGTGCAGAATGGTTTTGAGAGTGCGCTCAAGCCAGTTCTTGACCGGAGCCAATGCGGCGGCTTCGTCGTAGAGCAGACCTATCAGCTGCATAGCGAAATAAGGGGAGGGAGACGGCTCCGCTTTCGCAAGTTCCGCCAGAATTGCGAAGAGCTGGTTGGAATCGCGGCGATTGGCGGCGATTAACCGGTTCGCCCAGAAGTCGGCCAATTGACGCTCGCGCAGATTAGTCAGGGCGGTGACGGCCAGATTCTGGATGCTTTCGATAAGCGCCATGCGCAGCATCTGGGGAATTGCCCAGAGTTCTCCGATCGTCAACGTGCGCACGGATTGGTAGGAGTCGATAAACGCCAGGATATTCTCCCGCTCCAGGCGCAGTTCCGTATGGGAAACAAGATTCTTGGCCAGACCGTAGATGCAGGGAAGCCCCCGGTAGGGATCAATCGCCAGGGTAGGCAACTGCTGGTAAAAACGCCGGGGAAGGTTTAGCAGGACATCGCGGGTGTTCCCCTCCAGGATGTAATCGTTATCCAGGATCCAATCGGCTGCAGGCGTTGCATTCTGTTCAAGTTGACTCGCCGCAGTCAGATCCTCGCAAACCTGACGAGCCCATTGACGGGACTGTTTGAGACGCCTGAGCAGTTCGGTGCTGCGCTGCGGCCTTGGATCCACCTGCTGCTCCCTGGCATGGCGCTGGGCATGATCCTGGAGATGTGCCAGGGAGAGCTTTACCTCGGGTTCCCGCGCCTCTACCCGCCGCTCGCGCTTGGGATGCATGACGAACAGCGCCGGAGGGATGTCGCCGCTTTCCCGCAGCATGGCGACCGGACGCTGTAAAGATCCGACCGGCGCCTGGAGAATCAGCACGGATTCTCCGGACACAAGCCAGCGGGCGTGATCTTGCATGATCCCCGGCTCTACGCCGTACCTGGAACGTCGTAACCGGAGCAGGCCCGCCAGGGCCCCGATTGAGGCTCCCGACAGGCTCAACACCAGGGGAGTGGATAGGCTCCAGCCCGGAAACAGCTGTGTCCACTGCAGGATCAGGGTGGCCAATCCGGCACCCCCTCCGAACAGACAGGCAGCCAGGGTTACCCCGAGTGCACGGCGCCAGAGGAATGGATCTGTCGTATGGACGCCTCCCCCCGGGTCCTTATGCACCAGAGCGGCGCGGCGAAAGCCTAGCCGCGCAAGTTTCCGGAGGGCTTTGCGAGCTTCCTGTTTATTTGCGAAGTTACCAATAAGAGTACCAACACCCATTTTCTGCCCCTTATTCGCTACGTGGTCTGAGCGTCCAGCCATGGTGAAAATTATCAAGTGACGGGATGGTTCAGAAAGGAACTGTGCAGACTGTTCTAGAAATTTTACCGGAAAACTGCGGAGTGTCAACGCGCCGAGAGCATCACGTCTCAAAACTCGAATGTATCCTCCCCGGCACATTCGTCTGGTTTGTGCTCGAGTTCTGCAATAACCTGGGCACCAAACAGCAGGATTACCGCAACGACCTCTATGCTGAGGAGCGCTACTACAGTTATGGCGATGGAACCGTAAATGACATTTACCATGGATACGGCCGCATAATACCAGATCAGCACCCGGCGGGTGATCTCCCATAAAACTGTTGCGGTTATCCCG
>VFJM01000115.1 GCA_009886055.1 Geobacter sp.
TGAATCAAGGTCCGCTTGGGATATTGTCCCTTCGCTGAGCAGTTTGCGGTTGCGTTCAGCTGTCCTGCGGGTGTCAATCAGATCTTCCTTTACTCTCTCGAGGTTTGCAACTGAATTGAAATAATTGCCCTGTGTCTCTTTCACCTTGGCATTGAAAAGAGCCGGGTCGATTTGCGCAATAGTCTGACCTGCCAAAACGGGAGAATTGAAGTCCACAAACAGTTTCTGGATGGTACCGGACACCTGGGTTCCCACCTGTACGGTTACAACAGCCGCGAGTGTTCCGGTGGCGGAAACGGTGGAAACAATTTCCCCCCGCTCCACCTTTGCAGTGCGGTAATCTGATGCGGGTGGTTTTCTGGGGATGATAACGCCTGCAACAGCAGCTAACATCAGGATGACCAGGATAATAATACCGACCTTTTTCATACGAATCCTCGTGTTTTAAATCAATTAGAGCAGTGAGTAAAAACTATTATAAGTATGGTGATGTAATGTATCAGAGCCTTTCGAACAGCACACCGGTGTTGAGAAAAAATGCCTGATTCGATAGCAGGCCTACTATTGTAAACAGATTCAAAAGCCTTACTTTTAACGCGTATTAATTTTCGACCAATAATAAAAGTGGTTGCAGAATGGAAGCAATTTTAGTAGTAATAACAGAATATCATTACGTTGCCAATTGTATATATCATGGAAACTAATCAGGTGACTGTTTCCGTGATGAAAGCTGGACTCCGGGCAGAATGTAGTCACTGCCGACAGCTTTTAGCGCTAAATTTTTTCATATTCGAGGAGTTCAGGATGACACACATACATGAAACAGCGCGGCGTCGATTCTATCGCATAGTGGCTGTGGTTTTTGTAATTGCTGCCGTACTGTCGTATACCGCGCCGGCGCAGGCCGCTGGTGAGCAAAAGTCAGATCGTGCGGTTGTCATCTATTGCGGTGACGGGGAACAATATTTCAAAGGTGAAATACTCTTTCCTCTGCAGTTTTTGAAGTTGAAACAGGTGCAAAGCGAACTGCAGCTGTCGGATGCCCAGATTGTAAAATTGAATGAATCCCTAGAAAAAATAGGTACCGTTATCATTGAGCCGTACCTGAAAAACGCGAACCAAAAAGAATCATATGATGAGGTAGAAAAAAAGCTGGATGCCTCACGCAAAAGGATCGCTGAAATTCTGGGATCACGGCAGATGCCCCGGTTTAAGGGAATCCTCGTGCAATTGTATGGCCTGTGGAGTCTGCCGAATAGAGATTTACGGGAAGTTTTACGCTTGAAACCTGAACAGAAATATATGTTGGACAACATTCGGACACAGTTATTTGCACAAATAAATGGGATTTCAGAAAACCCGCTTAAGGCGACTGTAACCGGAGAATGCAAGTATGTTCCCGTTGATAATGAGAAGATCAAGGAGATTGTCACAAAAAGTGAACAGTCGTTTCTGGATCTGCTCGTTGTGGACCAGAAGCAAGCCATTGAAAAGCTTAAAGGAAAACCTCTTAAGCTTGATATGAAGAACTAATATCCCTGTACGAACAAAATGGGTGCACTGGAGAATGCATGTCGATAATTGAACAGATGAGAAAATCCGGTTTTGAATCACTGACTGACGATGATCTGCTGAAGCTGCTGACAGTTGAAGGCGAAACGCAGCAGGAGCTGTTTGCATGGGCTCGTGATGTCCGTCGGGAAAATAACTGTGATGATGTCCTGCTGAGGGGCGTCATCGAAATATCCAATGTGTGCAATAAAAACTGCGATTACTGTGCGATGCGATCAAGCAACAAGGATCTGGACAGGTACTCCATGACTGCCGAGGAGATTCTGGGGATTGCACGACTGATCAAAGAGTCCGGTATTCAAATCGTTTTTCTGCAGGGGGGGCAGAACCCCCGCAACGATACCCTGCTGGAACAGGTAATTCCTGTTATCAGGAATGAGATGAAGATGGGGGTGCTGCTTTGTCTTGGGGAACGCTCTCAGGAAGTATATGAGAAATTTGTTAAACTGGGTGCTGTTTCATATATTCTTAAATTCGAGACATCTGAATCGGAACTCTACAAAGAGATTACCGGCAGTTCTCTTGAAAACAGATTGAAAGCCCTCACGTGGGCTCAGTCGGCAGGATTGCAGGTCGGAACCGGAAATATCGTCGGGCTGGCAAAACAGACTCTGAAAAGTCTTGTTAACGACATCCGGCTCGGAATCAGCATCAGGCCCGATTTTATAAGTTCCTCCCCCTTTATTCCAAATGCGCACACCCCCATGGAACATCAGGTGCACGGCAACGTCAACATGACGCTCAATACTCTTGCAATCTTGCGTATCGCACTTAAAACGGCTGCCATCCCCTCGGTAAGTGCCCTGGAAAGCCTGGTTAATGACGGGCAGAGAATGGGACTCGATGCGGGTGCAAATGTGCTGACGGTCAACTTTACGCCCAAAGATACGCAGTCTCTCTACAAGATTTATTCAGAGAGACGTTTTGTTGTGAGTCTTGACCATGCGTTAAAAACAATAGATAAAGCAGGGTTGCGGGTTCGCAAAACCGCTTGATCCAACCGGGAAATCGCACAAAATAAGCCGCAGGGCATTAAAACAAACTTCGCTACTACTCACCGATCTGAAAGGGCATCAAACATGGAAAAAGCATCAGTTAGAGTATTCAGAGCCACGATGGTATTTCTTTTGGCAGTGGCGGTCATTTCATTCAGCAATGTGGGATATGCCGCGCAGAAATCTAAAGATGTGACTATCAGGATTTCCTCAAAAAAATCGCTGGTCAATATGCA
>VFJM01000240.1 GCA_009886055.1 Geobacter sp.
TCTATGATCATTTTAGACATGTACAAGCCGATTCCGACTCCATTGCCTTGCCCCTTGGTGGTGAAGTACGGATCGAATATTTTTGGCAGAACATCCTCACTGATGCCGTATCCGTTATCTCGAACGGTAACTGTTGAACGCCCGTTTTCTTCGAAAATGCGAATAGTGATGAGAGGGTTTTCCACCCGATGCTCCAACAGCTCATCTCTGGCATTCAGAATGATATTGAGAAAGGCCTGAACGTACTCATTGGGATAGCCAACGGCTGTTACGTCGGGCTCTTCATCGAGTTGTATCCTGATTCCCTTGCTTTTCAGGGAAGGCTCCACAAAAAACAGCAAATGGGAGACAAGTTCATTGACAATGAAGGAACTCGTTACATCCTCATGACTGAAAAAGTTGCGAAAGTCATCAATCATCTCTGACATTTGCTGGAGGATTTTCATAGTATCGGCAATATCTCCGTCCAGTTCCTCGACCGAAAGATCATTTGCCCTAAAGGCGAGCTGAAGGCTCTGCACTATCAACCCGATGTTGTTAAGCGGTTGACGCCACTGGTGGGCAATGTTGCTGATCATTTCACTCATGGCTGACAGACGGTTCTGCTGAATAAGGAGGTCATCTTTTTCGCGCAGCTCGGCTACCGCTTTTTCAATGCGGGACTCCAGGGAGCTGTTTATCTCTTCGAGTTGTTTTTGTTGTAACGCCAGCAGCTCCTCGTGGCGCCTTTTTTCGGTAACATCCCGGGCGACATGGACATTAGCTGTTACCTGCCCCTCAGCATTAAACATCGGGGATATGGTTACTTCAAAAGTTCCGTGGAGTTTTCCTATTTCAAATTCTATTGTTCTGGGTTCATTAAAGTCAGATGACCCTGGATACGGACAGAAGTCCGGAGGCGACATGCTGTTATGTATCAGATCAAAACATTTACGCCCCACCAGTTCCATCGGCACGCAGCCGCACCGATCCGCCATGGCACGGTTGGCACGAACGATGGTATGGTTGGAATCAGTGATAAAAACCAGATCGGAGACCGCATCAAAAGTCTGCTCCCACTCCTGTTTTGCGCGGACAATTTTCTCTTGATCCTCCAGAGAGATGTCGGATTTTTCAGTCGGCATGACAGGTTCCTTTTATCCACAAAAAGCATAGATCAGTTATTCACAACCGCAACCGGTGTGATTCTACCATACCATACAGAATTATCCAGCATATTCAGATAGTTTAACTATTTTTTCCCTAATGAAGACATAGTTACGCCCTTGCTGGCATTTTCGTGTTGACCAGTGCCTGCGTAGGCGAACTTTATACTCGGATTTACTCAAGGAAAAGGCAACAATAGAGGGCTGTATTTTGGTCTGGGATGCGTAAAAACCAGGGCGAACGGTTTCAGTGCAGGCTTTTTTTGCCGAGCTGATTGCAGAGTGCTCCTACTCCGAAACCCTGCGATCCTCGGCACGTCTGATTCGTCGGTCAGGACCGGAATAATCATTTTTATTATTGCGGCGCATGTTGCCTATACCGGGCATAACCCATCCATCACTGCGTTGAA
>VFJM01000414.1 GCA_009886055.1 Geobacter sp.
GGCGTTCGCAGATGAAGCTGTTGAAACGGCTGACAACGATACCGAACTTCTGACCTTTGCCTTCAAGTTTACCTTCAAAGAATTGCGGCATGACTACCTCCCGGATTAGTTAGTTAAAGTTATTTTTTGCGTTCTTTTGGCAAAAAATAACTTCGTTAACGCACTATCCTGTTTTTAACAGGGCTGGCGTAAAAAGAAACGGGATATTAGCATATTTTTTGCCGCTGGGTATAAAAAATATCTATACATGTGTGCTGCGTCAGAATCCGTGAAAACATGCCGCAACCGCTTAATGAAGGCGATAGAACTATCAAATTGATACGAGAAACTGCGATAAAGCTGTTTGAGCCAAAAAACGTTCGGTACGGGATGCTAAAAAGTGAAAATGGCGGCTGGCAATCAACGCTTGCTATTGTAGCTTGCATCGAATATTATTTTGTTTAACGAAAAATGTATCGATGGGAGCACACCATGAATGCCGTAAAACTTTCACCAAAATACCAGGTCGTGATTCCACGCAATGTTCGTGAAAACCTGCATCTTATTCCGGGGCAAATGATGCAGGTTATCGCCTACGGCAACAGAATCGAGCTGATGCCGTCCAAAGATATCCGGGAAATGCGGGGTTTTCTCAAGGGGATTGATACAACCGTGAATAGAGAGGAAGATCGCCTGTGAACATTGTGGACTCATCGGGATGGCTGGAGTATTTCTCAGACGGCCCGAATGCCGACTGTTTTGCGGAGCCGCTTGGCAACGTCCCGGAATTGCTGGTGCCGACAATCATTTTGTATGAGGTGTTCAAAGTGGTCTGTCGTCAACGCGGCGAAGACGCTGCACTCCAGGTTGCGGCATTGATGCAGCAGGGCAGAATCATCGAGTTATCTTCATCCATCGCCCTGTTGGCCGCGAAACTGAGCCTGGAGGCAAAGTTCCCCATGGCCGACAGCATTATTCTGGCCACTGCTCAGACAAATGATGCGACCCTCTGGACCCAGGACAATGATTTTGAAGGAGTGCCCGGTGTCAGGTATTTTACAAAAACATCATCCTGACTGATGACTCGGCAGGTGCAGGTAAAGAGGCTACCGTCGTTCAGGAGCCAACGATGTGGGAAAAAGACCACTTCTCGATACACTGGATTTCCACCGGATAAATGTTCCATTTGGGTTGTTGACCGTGAGAATGGGGGCAAGACCAACCGCGTTGTCACTTGGAGCGGAGCTGGTAACAAAGGACGATAAACTGCGAAATTATCCCCACGTAAAGACAGTCTGGTAACTATAGACTTCCATGTTTCAAAACAAAGAGGACTCCCTTTTTTCGACGACTTGCGGCACCTTGAACCGTTATCCCCCTCATAAAAAAACGGAGGCTTACATTGATAGTAAATTTCATAATTGGTGCCATTATAGCGGCAGTTGTCGGTTTTGCGTTATATGAAGCACGGCGGAAACGAATGATGGAAGCGGCTGGACGTGTTCTCGTCGAGGTTAACGCGGTGTGGGCGGTGCAGGGGCCCTTTAAAAACGGTGCAGAATCAGCTCGAGCCCTTAAAATTGCCACTATCGCGGTGCGGGGCGCTGAATCAATACTTACTCCGTCCACCGCCGGATTACTGGCAAAACATGCGGCCTCTTACGACTCTCAAGTCATGATATGGGAATCACTTCGTCAGGATTACCTGGTTCATGCAGACGGACAAAAGTTTGAAGAGAACCTGGCAAAAGCTGTGGAATTGGGAGCTGCAGCAAAACTGAAAAAAACTTCACTCCAAAAGTCCCGGAAAAATTAAATGGAGGCCCCCCTGCATCTCCGACCAAGTGCACTCTTCACCCCAGCTTCAGCGCCGAAGAGATCATCTTCCAGGCCGTAATCAGCGTAAACAGCAAATAGCAGAGGAGCGTTACAAGGGTCAGGCGCCGCTGAATGACCGGGATAATGCGGGTCAGGCTGCCGACCTTCCGGAACGGCATCAGCACGCCGGTCCCGATCCCCGCCACAGCCCCGCCGAACAAGGTGGCGTAAAGGAGGTAACCGACATAGCCGTATTCCTTCTGCAGCAGGCAGAACGGGCAGTGATGGGTGGGAAGCTCGTAGAAATAGAGGCAGATAAATGAGAGTACGGAAGCAACCGAAATCAGAAACGTGACGGTTGCGGCGACCGAGAAGAGATAGCCGGCACGCCCCCTGATAGAGAAGTACAATCCGCTGGCCGCGGTGATCGCCATCCCTGAAAAAAAGGCGATCTGCATCGGCAGGTGCGGCAGCGCCGCGAGATCAC
>VFJM01000242.1 GCA_009886055.1 Geobacter sp.
GCCTGCTGAATAGTTGCGTATTTGCCGGTCTCCATCATCTCACGCAGTTGCGACGACATGGGGCTTATGAAGTTGCTGCCGACCGGATATTGCTGTGGGGGGTATAGCGGTAGAGCGCCAGCGCCAACAGCCATCCTGCGGCGAGAAGAGCGAACAGAACCATCATATTCAGCCGGGCCCGGCGGATAACGGCATCGGCTCGATAGGTGTGGAGCATCAGCCGGATGGCAAGCGTTTCCCCAGGGAGATACATCGGCGCATTGAACTCATAGGCACTCTCTCCTGTGCGTAGTGTTATCCTCTCATTGGATATAACCCCATCCTCGAGCGTGGCAAGGGGAATAGTACCTTGAAGAGGTGTGCCGATCAGATCAGGATTGGTGTGAAAACGGTACATCCCCTTCTGATCAATCAGGGCAAAAAACGCTATGTCATGGGTTTGGAATGTACTGAGGCTGCGCAGAGAGGGATCATGGAGGGCTATATTTTCAATGGCGGAAGTCAGAGACAAGGCAATACCTTGCAGGTTTTCCTCGGCAATCGGCCGGGCGCTCTGGTAATTGCTTACTGCGAACCAGACAAGGGCCGCGGACAAGAAAATTCCGCCAAGCAGTAAAGCCTTTCTCATGCAGCTTCGCGGCTAGAGAGCAGCCAGAACACGTTCCATCCTGGCCCGGACCTGCGCGGCAATTTCGGTGAGGCCGGAATTGCCGATCACACCAAGGGCTGCAACCGGATCCATGACCATGACCACGGTTTTACCGTCGTCATCACAGTAAACGACCACATTACAGGGAAGCAGTGTCCCGATATTCACCTCTTTTCCGAACGCCTCCCATGCCAGGGGCGGATTGCAGGCGCCCAGAATGACATATTCACGAAAGTCCCTTCCAAGCTTTTCCTTGAATTTGTCTTTGATATTTACCTCCGTCAGGATGCCGAAGCCTTCCTTGGCAAGTTCAGTCCAAACCTTCTGCTCGACCTCTCCGAACGGTGCATCAATGCGTTTACCGAACGCGTATGACGTTGTAACATCCATCAATCCTCCTTGCCTTTGACGGCTGATCTTACTCAACCACGGAATTTTGCATGGCACGCGGCGCATGCCTCCTCAACTTTTTTGAATGTTACTTTTGCCTCGGCAAAATCGCCATTTTTGGCCAGAGACACCGTGGCAATTACCATCTTTTCAAGGTTAGTTACGTGTTCCACATATTTTTCCCGCTGTTTGATATTTTTATGCGGTTTTGATTTTTTCAGATCGGGAATTGCTGTGGTAATCTTTTCTGCCTCGGTCCCTAAGACGGCCATATCACCCTTCTCCAAGGCAGTTTCCATGCCTGCAGACGCCAGAGAGAACATCGGCATCATGGCATGCAGCTTCTTCATCTGGGCATCAGCGGGTACCATTTTGCCATGCTTTTCCGTACCGTGTGCAAACGCAACGCCATAGAGGGTCAACGAACCCATCACCAGACTTAAAGTGATTACTGCACCCCTTTTCCTCATGATTCCCCCGTAGAATTTTCTATTCAATGTTCTTTCACTTCCAGAATCCAGACGCTGTCTCCCTCAGCCTGCCCTCCCAGCTTGTCAACCACCTTCCAGCGGACCTTGACCTGCATAAACTCCTTGAACTGCGAGGGGTCTTTGGGTTTGAGTACGGCCGCCATGTCAAAGACGGAGTGATACATGTCGCCGGCAAACGGTTGCCCATCACCGGAGAGCAGCTTCAGCTCCTTGACCTCCACCGGGCGGTCGAAAAAGGCATTCACGTCTTCGATGTCCTTCTTCCCTTTGTCCCTCATGGCGGTAACACTCAGCAGGCGCGGGGGGGATGGCGGCTGGACAGCACTGTCATCTGATTTTTTTACCAAGGCGTTTAACGGACTTTCCGTGCCTTCCACCTGGACCCGAATATCCTTGACTCCCTTGAACTGACGCAAGGTCAAGGCAAGCGCACTTGCGGTCGCTGAATCGGCCGTTTTATCCAGTTCCCTGCTGAAGTTCACCGTTACCAGGCCTTGATCATCATTAATAGTTATCAGACGAATCCCACTGGGGAAAGGAATGAATTCTCCCTGGTAGCTGCCGATATCCATGCTGCCAAGCAGGCGCTCTACAGCAACTTTTTTGATGCTTCCCTCATCGAAGGTGAAAAATGGGAACGGCACAACTTTACCGGGGGTTTTACTTGAAGGGAAATAGATCACAAAAGCGTATGCCATGCCCTTGTCAACCGTCGGCGCAGCTCCAAAATACTTCTCGTAGGCGGGGGTTGCTGTCACCTTTCCAGGTTTCTCATCTGGAATCTCTTTTTTGTGAAAGGTAATGGCGTATATCAGAAATCCGGTTAATACTATCGCTATAATAACGGCTATTGTTTTTTTCATGGTACCCGGGTGGAAAGGTGTTGAGGCGGGCCTTTGGGCCCGCCTCGGCTGGTTTAGATTATGGTCCGTACATCTCCTTCAACATTTTGTTGGTTTCATCCAGTTTCTTTTGCAATTTTTTCAGTTCTTCCGGGCTGTACTTCTTCGAACCCTCTTTGATCTCTTTCTGAATGCGCAGGACCTTATCCTGGATTGATCCGGATGTGACGACGCACTCTTGTGCTTGTCCTTCAGCGTCCATCATCTTCATGCCTTCATGCTCGGCAGCAAAAGCCGGCATTGCACCGAACAGCCCGACAGCCATCAATACTACAACTAGTTTTTTCATTTCCTTGTCCTCCCTTTGGGATTTCGGAGAGGCGGCTCTCCGTTTAAAAAAGCCTACCACCATATTTGATCATGTCAATACGGTTACTTGACAGTGTACCAGAATTTGGCGCTGCGAACTTTACCATCCTTCAACTGAAACTTGCTCATCATGCCGTACTTCCCTTTTTTGGACAGATCCAGATCAGTGCCAAAGTGCCCCTGCATCGCCATCAAATCCTTGGTTTGATCAGTTTTATCGGGATTCTGCACCTTCAATTTCACTTCGCCGTCTACGAGCGCCTTGCCGCTTTTGGCATCCTTGAACTCAAGGGAAAGATGATGGGTTTCCTTCATCCCCTTCGGCAGTTCCATGCCCATGGCTTGCATATGTTCTTTCATGCTCATGATCTTGAAGGTGACCCTAACGCCATCCACAACCTCATCATGGGCTACAGAACCTTGATGGTCCATGTGATCCTTGCCATGGGAGCCTCCTCCGTGCCCGCCGTCTGCAGCGAAAGAGGTAATTGGAGCTGTGAGGGCAAATAGTGCAGCTATTAATACGGTGATCTTTTTCATGTTATGAATTCTCCTTTTGATTTTTTTGGGTACGTGCAGGTACCTATATTGTGTCTTACAAAGAGCATTTGTCATGCCAACTCTTAACAGCTCGTTATTGCGGTAGTTTGTGTTTTTGTCTACATAGGTCCATAGAGAATATTCGACACCGACGTAGCATATTCTCCTATGGACATCAGGCTGGTTACTAATGATGCGAGTGACCACCAAAACTGCTGTAGCCACTGTCATCTCGGTCATATCGATCAGAACGGTCAGTGGAGCGATCAAACATCATGCACCCCGACAACATCCCTACAACTATAACCAAGCCGACAATCATCGTTATTTTCTTCATACAGAACTCCTCTTTTCTTTGATCTGTTAATGCTTCATTCCCGAATAGTGCAGCCGTCCTTTTTTAAGATCACGTTTCTTCATCAGTACGAATATCACCGGTGTCATAATTAACACGTGAACAGCAGAAGAAATCATACCACCAATCATCGGCGCGGCAATCGGCTTCATCACATCGGCGCCGGTACCGGAAGACCACATGATCGGAAGCAGACCCAGCAGGGCTACCGCCACAGTCATCAGCTTGGGACGCAGGCGGAGCACCGCACCCTCGAAGGTGGCATCATAGATGTCCTGTTCGGTACAAGGGCCGTCCTTCAGTTTCTTGTCCAGCGCTTCGTGCAGATAGATAACCATCACCACCCCGGTCTCCACAGCGATACCGTACAGGGCAATGAAACCGACCCAGACCGCCACCGAGAGATTATATCCCAAGGCATACACCAGGTAGACCCCACCTACCAGGGCAAAGGGGACCGAGAGCATTACCATGCTCGCCTCCAGGGCCGAATGAAAGGTGAAATAGAGCAGGATGAAGATGATCACTATACCGATCGGCACCAGCATCTGCAGGCGCGCCTTGGCGCGGATCTGGTTCTCCCACTGCCCCGACCATGCCACATAGTAACCGGGGGGGAGTTTGAGCTCTTTCTCCAGGATCTGCTTGGCCTCGGTGACAAAACCGCCCATGTCGCGACCACGCACATTGAGGAAGACCAGCGAGCGGAGCAGCCCCCCCTCGCTGTTGATCTCCGGCGCACCGGTGGAAATATTCAGCTTCGTTACCAAGGATAGCGGCACCTGAGCTCCATCCATACCAGCGACCAAAATACGGCGGATTGCCGGAATATTGTCGCGGTAATCCCTCATATAGCGCAGGCGGATCGGAAATCGGTTACGCCCTTCAACCGTTGTGGAAAGCATCTCACCTCCCAGGGCGGTCTCAATGACATCCTGGATATCGCCGACATTTACACCATAGCGGGCAGCCGCTTCACGGTCGATATCAATATCGATATAATTACCGCCTGTTACCCGTTCGGCTACCACGTCAGCCGCACCGTTGATCGGCTTCAATATCGCTTCTGTCTGAATCGCCAGATCTTTGAGTACATTCAGGTCATTGCCGAATATTTTTACCCCCAGATCGGTCCTTACCCCGGTGGAGAGCATGTTGATGCGGTTGATGATCGGCTGGGTCCAGCCGTTTCTGACGCCGATCTGCCGGAGCCTGGTGTCCAGCTCGGCCACGATGTCGGCCTTTTTCATTCCCGGGCGCCATTTATCTTTGGGCTTCAAGATGATGATGCTCTCGAACATGGAAACCGGCGCCGGATCGGTAGAGGTCTCGGCCCGGCCCACCTTGCCAAGGACATGCTCCACCTCGGGTACGCTCTTGATGATCGTATCCTGCACCTGGATAATCCGTTTGGCCTCGGTGATTGAAACGTTGGGAAGGGTAACCGGCATGTAGAGGAGTGACCCCTCGTCCAGGGGTGGCATGAACTCGGAACCGAGACTCATGAACATCGGGATGGCAACGAGCAGTGCCACGAGATTAAGGGCGATGGTGGTCTTTTTCCAGACCAGCACCCAGCGGATAACCGGTGAGTACAACCTGATGAAGAAGGTCGAGACCGGGTTGGAGCTCTCAGGCGGCATCTTGCCCCGCATGAAGTAGTACATCAGCACCGGCACCAGGGTGATGGCGATCAGGGCCGACCCCATCATGGAAAAGGTTTTGGTGAAGGCCAGCGGGTGGAACAGTTTCCCTTCCTGTCCCTCCAGCAGAAAGACCGGTACAAAGGAGAGCACGATGATGGCCAGGGAGAAGAAGATCGCTCGCCCGACCTGTTTGGCTGAAGTAATGATGACCTCCAGCCGTTTTTCCGCTCTTTCTTCCGGCGGCATCTCGGAGAGGTGGCGATAGCAGTTCTCCACCATGATGACCCCGGCATCCACCAGCACGCCGATGGCGATGGCGATACCACCGAGCGACATGATGTTGGAGCTGACCCCCATCAGTTTCATGGTAATGAAGGCAATCAGCACGGAGATCGGCAAGGTCAGTACGATAACCAGGGCGCTCTGGAAGTGGAGCAGGAAAACCAGAATGACCAGCGAGACGACGACCGATTCTTCCAGCAGGTTTTTCTTCAGGGTATCGATGGCCCGTTGGATCAGGTCGGAGCGGTCGTAGGAGACCATTATCTTCATACCTGGCGGGAGACCTTTTTCCAATTCTTTGATCTTGACCTTGACCCGATCGATGACATCCTTGGCATTTTCGCCGTAGCGCATGACCACAATGCCGCCGACCGCCTCGCCTTCGCCGTTCATCTCCAACAGTCCGCGCCGGATGGCGCCGCCGGTCTGCACCGTGCCGAGGTTCCTGACATAGATCGGTGTGCCGCGCATGTCAGCCCCGACGACGATATTCTCCAGATCAGCCTTTGATTTCACATAGCCACGGCCGCGAATCAGGTATTCGGCGTCAGCCTGTTCGATCAGCTTACCGCCGACATCCTTGTTGGCGGCCTTGACCGCATCCATGACCTTGGATACCTTGATGTTGTAGGCGAAGAGTTTGTTCGGGTCGAGGTCAATCTGATATTCCCGCACCAGACCACCGATGGAGGCAACTTCGGCGACACCCTGAACGGTGTTGAGCTGGTAGCGTACGAACCAATCCTGCAGGGTGCGCAGCTGTTCCAGATCATACCCTTTGCCCTCGATGGTGTACCAGAAGACGTGGCCGACGCCGGTGCCGTCGGGGCCAAGTGTCGGAACTACTCCAGTGGGCAGAAGTGATGCGGCGTAGTTCAACCGTTCCAGTACACGAGTTCGAGCCCAGTAGATATCGGCCTTATCTTCAAAGATGACGTAAATCATCGAGAAACCGAAAGCGGAGGAGGCTCGAACGGCGCGTACCTGCGGCAAACCTTGCAGGTTAACCGCCAGCGGATAGGTCACCTGGTCCTCAACGACTTGCGGCGAGCGACCGGGATAATCGGTGAAGACGATTACCTGGTTGTCGGACAGGTCGGGAATGGCGTCCACCGGAGTCTTGTAGACGGACCACGTTCCCCAGGCGATAATTAAGCTAAACATCATCAGGACAATGACCCGGTTACGGGCGGAATATTCAATAATCTTTTCTATCATGAGAGATCCTCGTCGGGCTTGAAGTCCCCCCTTGATACCGGGGGATAAAACTTACATCTTCATGTCATCCATTTTCAGTGACTTCTTCGCCGGTGCTGATTGTGCCGGTTTAGCAGGTTGCGCTGGTGCAGAACCATGTCCTTCATGCTCGCCCTGAGGCTTCTGGGAGCCTGCTGCCGGTACCGGTTGCTGACCCTTTGCTTCCGGCTTGGCTCCGCCGGTATGCTGACTGTGGTCCACACCACTGCCTCCTTTCAGTTGTGATTCGGAGTCGATCAGGTAACCACCGGATACCGCCACTTTATCGCCCATCTTGAGGCCCGACAGGATCTGTATTTTGTCATTACTAGTCTGTCCGACCTGAACGTCACGCGGCTCAAACATCCCTGGTGAGGTTTCCACCCAGACTACTTGACGCTTGCCGGTGTCAATAATCGCGGTAACCGGTACTACGATTGCCGAACCGAGCGGCACTTTGATAATGGCATTGACGAACATATCCGGTTTCAGCTTCATACCGGGATTCGGCATCTCCACACGAGCCTTGACAGTTCTGGTCTTGGGATCGAGGAACGGGTAGATAAAGGCAATGCGACCGGTGAATGGCTTGCCGGGGAATGATTGAGAACGGATCTCCACCGATTGTCCGACATGGATATTAGGAAACTCGTTTTCGTAAACTTCCACCTCAACCCAAACGGTTGAAAGATCGGCGATATTGAACAGCACCTCGCCAGTGTTGACGTATTGCCCCTGTTGCATCATCTTTTCGATGACCACGCCGGAGAGTGGTGTGTAGATAGGAAGGCGAATGTTTGGTTTACCGGCCTTTTCAAGTTCGGCAATCTGACTCTCCTTAACCCCGAAGAGCATCAAGCGTTGCTTGGCAGAGGACACCAGGCCCTCGCCGTTCTGGGAGATGGATGGAATTGGCGAGTTTTTCAGCTGCTCGCGACTCTTGACCGCCAGCAGGTATTCCTGCTGGGTTGCAAGGAGATCAGGAGAGTAAATCTCTGCTACCGGTTTATCCTTGGAGACGATATCGCCGACCCTGTTCACATGCAGCTTGTCGATGCGGCCGGCGATCCAGGCGGTGACCTTGGCCTGACGTGACTGATCGTACTGAACGATGCCAACGGCGTTGATTTCTTTGTTCAGGGCGGACTGTTTCACTTCCACAGTGGCTACATTGGCCATGACCCGTTGAGTCGGCGACAGAGACACATGACCGAGCATATCGGCCTGCTGCTTCTGCTCAGCGGTCTGAGCGCCGCCATCGGCAGCACCTTCGATCTTCTTGATCAGTTCCATACCGCAAATTGGGCAGGTACCCGGCTTGTCCTTGATTATGAACGGATGCATAGAGCAAGTGTAGAGCTGTTTGCCTTGAGCGGCTTTCTGATCCGTAGCTTTACCGGGCTGTTTCTTTTGCCACTGGTACCAGCCTCCGCCTGCTGCCGCAGCCAGAATGATTACTACCAAGGGGATCGCGATTTTCTTGTTCAGTGCCATGGCCGTACCTCGATATAATGAATTTTAATGATGTTGAGAATGTTCGGAAGCGGGTGCCGCTGGTGCTGACGGAGCTGCGGGTTCTGCCTGAGACGGCGGGACAGGAGTTTTTGGTTGCTCCGGTGCGGTCGGCGGTGATGTTATTTGTGCCGCCGGTGCTGATGTAAGATCGCTTCCGACCGCCGCTTCGAGTTGGGCCAGCTTCATCATGTATTCGGCCTGCGATTCGTACAGTTCACGCTCGTACGTAAACAAGCTCATTCTACCGTCCAAGAGCGTCAGGAAATCTACTTTATTGACGCGATAGCTGATAACCGCTGATTCCAGGGATTGCTCCGCCTGGGGAATAATACCCCCTTTATAGAGCTCCACCAGTTTCAGGCGGCGATCCAATTGGGCAAGAGTATCGTTGATGATGTAGGAGATCGTGTTCTTCAAGCCGCTCAATTCTTCCGCCGCCATAGTTGTCTCAGATGTGGATTCGGCCAGCATTGCATGCCGTTTTTCCTGCTGAAACGGCAGATTGAAGGTAACACCCAGTGTGAACATATTGTAGCCGGGGTCAGTTGTCATGTCGGTCGCAATGGCTTCTTTAAACATATACTCAAAGGAGAGATTGAAATCCGGGTAAAATTCCTTCTGAGCCAGACGGTGGGAAGCCTGACCTTTGCTGGTAAGACTGGCCAGACTTTTTATCTGGGGACGTTTTTCAAGAGCTGTCTGGTTCAACTGCTCAGCTGAGAGCAAGAGTTGCGGCAGGGTGAAATCGGCAACCGTGCCGACCGGGGTATTTCCGGGGCGATAGAGGAGGTAATTGAGGTTTGCTTCCAGACTTTTCCTCTGTTGCCGCAGGGTGATCTGCATGTCGAGCATCTTGGATTTTTCCAGGCCTGCCTTGTATATATCCTGCTGCACCCCTTGACCGACCGAATATTTCGACTCGGCAATGGTCACAAAGTCGGCCAGAATCCTGAGATTTTTATCGACAATCTCCATGGACTTATCGACAGCCCAGATTTGGTAATAGGTCTCCTTGACCATACGGGCCAATTCCAGTTTACGTTCTTCGATAGTCCATTTATAGGACTCAGCCTCTAAGTTGGCGATTTCCTGTTTGATAGCACGCTTGCCCCAGAACGGGAGCTGTTGAGAGATGCCGATTACCTTTGCGGATTGGGGGTCCTTATTGAAAACAAACGGCTCACGAACCAGCATGTTTTGCAGTTTGAACATGAACATCGGGTCTTCCAGAGCTGATGCCTGTTTCGCCTTATTGGCAAACATTTGCCAACGGGCTTGAGAAGATTTCAACTCAGGATTGTTGGCTAGTGCGGAATCGACAAGCGTAGTGAGGTTTTCAACTGATTTAGTATCTTCGGCAAAGCCAAAACCAAAAGAGAAGGCAATAACCGATACAATCGAAAATACAGCAATAAAAGATTTCATGGTGACCTCGGATGAAGTTAACTATTTAGTTAGGCCTGGTTTACACAGATCATGCCAAACATATATCATGCTGTTTTTACTGTGCTTATTGTATGGCGGGCTAAAACAGACAGAAGACACGTGGATAATATTCATCAACTGTAGTGGAATAAACGCCAATATCTACCACAAAACCTCATTAATATATCTGTAAAGACCTCACAATCTCTTTCGCCTCTATCAGCTTTTGTTCAAGCGCTTCCAGTTCGTCGTTGACGGAACTCACGGCACGTTTTTCCGCTATCCTGGCCTGCAATCTTTCGATATGCCGCTGAATGCTCTCAACTTGTTGTGCGCAGTTTTTTAAAAGCTGATCTGCCGTTTTAGATGCCTGCTGATCTGCCGGACTTGGTGCAGAAGGTTGTCCTCCTGAGCTGTGCCCTCCTCCGTGATCGTGGCCGGCAAAAGCCAGTGATGTCGTAACAAATACTGATATAGTCATAACTAATACCACAATTTTATTGAATTTCATCTTCAGATCTCCCTTTTACCAACCTACGATCTGTAACAAGCTACGTGCAAAACAAATGAGAGTTTATTTGCTCAAGAATTCCATCGACTTCATCTGCATGTTCATAGACAGGGCCGCCTTCCGGTTTTCTTGTTGTAAGTGCGTTTGCCAGGTTACTGGCTATCAGATTCATTCTGGTGCGTTGTGCAACAAGGGCGGAAGAACTTATCATCATGGCATCCATGCATGACTCCTTTTACGGGTAATTACCCGTAAAAGTTTCAGTTGATTCTTCACTTGTTTGTCTGCTGCGGCACCTTTTCAAGACGTGATGCTAACTTCAGCGCCTGGTTTGAAACGATAACGGTAACAGTTTTTGACTTCTGAGCCGTTTTTTGAGCGACTTCACCGGATTTTACATTAATAACGTTCTGTGGTGTCTGGTCTGCTTGATTGACATCAATGGGTCTTGCGGCAACGCTGTTAGGTGATAATTGAGCAAGTGTGGACATGGTTATTACCTTCCTTTCAATCATAGAGTGAATTAAATCTCGTCGGCGCTTCCATAAAACCTGGGTATCCAATTCATTTGTCGCCTGGAATCTCTATTCCATATTTTTCCAACCGATAGATGAGAGTATGGCGGGGAATCCGAAGAAAACGGGCAGCGGCTGTTTGATTCCAGTGATTCCGCTCCAGTGCCTGAACCACAACTTCCCGCTCCAACTGTTCGAGGGAATACCCCTCGTCCGGCAGTTTTATAACAGCACTTCCTGAGGCACCGTTCTCCAACAATTTTTCCGGCAATTCGCCGAGACCAATGACATCGCTGTTCCGCATTATGAGCAGTCGTTCGACGGTATTTTCCAGTTCCCGTACATTCCCAGGCCAAGGGTACATGACCAGAGTATGCAGGGCATCCTTGTCAAAGGTGACCTTGTAGCTGCCGTGCTTGCTGCAGAAATATTTGATGAGAAGCGGAATATCCATGCGTCGTTCACGCAATGGCGGTAAATGCATTGGAATGACCGACAAGCGGTAATATAAGTCTTCGCGAAATGTGCCGTTAGCAATCGCCTTATCAACATCCAAATTAGTGGCAGACACAACCCGGACATCGAGTTTCTGCACCTTCGTACCTCCTACCGGCTCCACTTCCTTTTCCTGCAACGCTCTGAGCAGCTTGGGCTGGAGTTCAACCGGCAGTTCGCCGACCTCGTCAAGGAACAGCGTTCCCCCTTCCGCCATTTGGAACTTTCCGGTCTTGTCCTTCACAGCGCCGGTGAAGGCTCCCTTGACATGACCAAAAAGCTCGCTTTCCAGCAGGTCTCGAGGAATGGCAGCACAGTTGATGGCAACGAACGGGGCATCCCGGCGCGAGCTGTTGGCGTGTATGGAACGGGCAACAAGCTCTTTACCCGTGCCTGATTCACCGGTGATCAATACAGCGGCCTCGGTATCGGCTACCTTGCGGATGACATCAAAGACTTTTTCCATTTCTTTGGATGAACCGACGATGGTGCGGAAATCTGCCTTGTCCGACAACTCACTCTTCAGCCGTTTATTCTCCTCAGCCAGACCACTGAATTGAAGAGCCTTCCTGACCGTCAGCCTGAGTTCATCCCTGTTAAACGGTTTGGTGATGTAGTCGTATGCCCCGCTCTTCATCGCCTCCACGGCAACATCCACCGTCCCGAAGGCGGTGATGATGATCACCAGAGCCTCTGTTGATCGCTCCTTGATGGATTTGAGCACCATGAGCCCATCCATGCCGGACATTTTCATGTCGGTTATGACCAGGTTGGGCTGGGACTGGCCGAACAGATACAAGCCTTCTTCTCCGGATGAGGCAGCCTGAACTTCATATCCCTCTTCCTGAAGGTTATATTCGAGTACCCGCCGTAGCGAGGTGTCGTCATCGATTACAAGGATTTTTGCATTCAAGGCATTCCTCCGTTCGTTTTATCCAGCATCGGCAATCTCACCGTGGCCGTGGTCCCTTTACCTACATCGCTTTCGACCAAAAGTGTTCCACTATGGCTTTCGATAATTTTCTTGGTGATCGCAAGTCCCAGTCCGGTACCGTCAGCTTTGGTTGTGAAAAAGGGTTCGAAAATTCGTTCCAGCGTCCCGGCATCAATTCCCGGTCCGGTATTAAAAAAACGGATTTCGCACAATGCAGTCTGATAGATAGTGGTTGATATGATGACGCTACCACCGGGTGGAGTAGCCTGTAAGGCGTTGATCGTAATATTAAGAAATGCCTGGCGAAGCTTCTCACCATCCGCCTTAATAATTACTGGAACTGCAGGAGGGTGAAGTACAAGCTTTATCCGTCTCTCCCGAGCATCGTTCGATACCAGGAATAGTATTGTTTCCAATTCATCCTGGACCGGGCATAGTTTCATATCAATCGGTTGTGGACGTGCCATGTGAAGAAAATCCACCACAACCCGGTTTAGGCGTTCAGTTTCCTTGATCTGGATTTCTATAAACTCGTGTTTAGGATCGCCCGGTTTGTAGTCGTCTTTCAGGATTTCAGCTGCCCCGCGAATGGAGCCGAGTGGGTTACGGATTTCGTGAGCCAAGACCGCCGCCATTTCTCCAAGGGTTGACAGCTTTTCCGACCGACGCAGCTTTTCCTCGACGGCGATGATCCTTTCCGACTGGGCTTGAAGCTTTTTATATGATTCGTCCAAACCCTTGGCGGTCACCTGAAGTTCGGCGCTCCGCTCCCGCTCTTTCTGAGAGAGAAGACCGGTTATGCCGCCAACTATGTTGTAGAGAAGTATCTCCAGATATTTCTCCATCTCCATCGTCACATGTCCGCCCCACTGGAAGAGGAGATGGGGGGCATAGACAATGCTGACAAAGATGGAACAGGCCAGGCCGCCACGGAAGCCATACCAGAAGGCGGCC
This sequence comes from Geobacter sp., assembly GCA_009886055.1. Taxonomy (GTDB): domain Bacteria; phylum Desulfobacterota; class Desulfuromonadia; order Geobacterales; family Pseudopelobacteraceae; genus JACRCG01. The sequence goes on from VFJM01000242.1 coordinate 13,150, forward strand.
AGAATGATCGGCAGGTAATACAGCCGCTGATAGATGTCGTGCAGAAACGGCAGACTCAGCGGAGTCATGTAGTGCAACACGCTGATACCGATGATGCATAAAAACAGTATGAATGGTCGTGCCAATCTTTTCATAACACCCAGCAATTTCTGTTCAAGAGCAAAGACGGCACCGGGAAGGTCAATCAGCAGAAAAAGGAGAAGCAGGGTTCGATATTTTATGTAGCTGCACCAAGTTGCAGGACGTTATGCGGCTGAAGTAATGATTTCAACGGCTCCGTCAGGGGCTCCCGGCTGCATAAGTTCGACCTTGCCTCTAATCGGTATGGGACGGGTAATTGTATCCTGGACCGGACAGTGTTTCTCAACCAGTGCGACAAGCTGACGTATGCTTTCGGATGATGCCGACGACACAATCCGGGTGGTAAAACTGATGTTGGTGAATCCGGCCGGAACGTCCGCCAACCCCAGAAAGCCATGCAAGTCAAGGTACCCTTTGGCGTGGACTTCAATACTGTTTATCTCGATCCCCAGAACAGCGGCAAAGGCCCGATAAACGATTTCCTGGCATCCTCCCAAGGCAGCCAGAAGTAATTCAACCGGATTTGGTGCCGTGTCGTTGCCTCCCAGTTCACGAGGTTCGTCAATGGGGACAGCGAAGCCGCGAATCTCCGAGCGGACCGTGAGGCTTGGGTTTTCCGAATAGGTTGAGGCGCGGAACACTGAATTTGCCAATTGTGGATTTTTCTTGACCGTGGCGATCAGATTTTCTAAAGAGGTTTTGATGGTATCAGTCATAATCACTCCTTTGCTTTCTTCATACTGCGCAGTTATTGTTTTCACCAGACATGAAGGTTTATCCCCCTTGTCCAGCATCTGATACGTTGTTGATTGTTCTAAGAACTGAGTTCACAGTTTCTTCCATTCTTTGCTCAAGCAGATCTCTCTGGTCATTGTTGTCAACAAGCTGTGGCATCGACGTTTCTTCTGTTTCCGCCGGTTCCATAACCGGGCGACCGCTCGGCAACCTCTCGAAGTGCACATGAGGTCCGGTCGACCGGCCGGTATTTCCTGAGAAAGCTACGATAGCTCCGGATTCCACCATTTCACCTGGACGAACTCGAATGAGAGAGTTATGCCCATATAGCGTGCGATCTCCATTAGAGTGTTCCACTATGACGGTGTTGCCGTGGCCATGGTGATCTCCCGTGAAAACAACACGTCCTTTACGGATAGTATGTACTGGAGTACCGGCCGGAACTGCGATATCGATTCCACGATGAAATACAAGTTTGCCACTGCCGAATGGATCGACCCTCCATCCCACTCCGGAAGTAACGGTGCCATTCTCAACAGGCAGGGCGATATCCGCCAGAGCAGCAGTCGATAGATTTATCAGGATCACAGTCACCAACAGGATGGTTTTCACAGTACCATCCCGTCCTTCATGGTGATTGTTCTGTCTGAGTAAGCACCGTTTTCAGGGTTGTGTGTTACCATGACTACGGTCTGGCCGGCGTCATTCAGTTCACGGAAGAGCGCCATGACTTCTTCACTGGTCTTTGAATCCAAGTTACCGGTCGGCTCATCC
>VFJM01000276.1 GCA_009886055.1 Geobacter sp.
CGGTTCCGTCACAGAGTGCGTCGACGTCGATCTCGATCGCCTCATCCAGGAAACTGTCGATCAGAATCGGATGTTCCGGAGAAACAAGCACGGCGGTTTTCATATAGCGCTGCAGGTTTTCCTGGTCATAGACGATTTCCATGGCGCGTCCGCCCAGCACGTAGGAAGGGCGAACAACGACCGGATATCCGATTCGCTCCACGACCTTCTCCGCTTCCTCAAAGGTGCGGGCAGTGCCGTTTTCCGGCTGGAGAAGACCTAATTTGTGAAGCATCTCCTGAAACCGTTCTCGATCCTCGGCACGATCTATCGCGTCCGGTGACGTTCCGATAATCGGCACACCGGCCTTCTCCAGGGCAACCGCCAGTTTAAGCGGGGTTTGTCCACCGAACTGAACGATCACGCCGACCGGTTTCTCGATAGCGACGATTTCGAGTACATCTTCGAGAGTCAGCGGTTCGAAATAAAGCCGATCCGAAGTATCATAGTCGGTTGATACCGTCTCGGGATTGCAGTTGACCATGATGGTCTCATACCCGTCTTCAGCCAGCGCAAAGGCGCCATGCACGCAGCAGTAATCAAACTCGATCCCCTGCCCGATCCGGTTTGGGCCACCTCCCAGAATCATGATCTTTTTCCGGTCTGTCGGCGCAGCTTCACATTCATCCTCATACGTAGAGTACATGTAGGGAGTGTAGGCAACGAACTCGGCGGCACAGGTGTCAACACGCTTGTAAACGGGGCGCACCCCCAGCCTCCAGCGCAGTTCGCGTACCTCATCCTCACCGGTTTTCCAGAGTTTCGACAGAAACTTGTCCGAAAAGCCGTACTGTTTGGCTTCACGAAGCACAGCAGTGGAAACTTCCGCAAAGGCAAGAGACTTCAGTTCATCCTCTTTTTCTATGATCTGGCGGATATTGTGCAGGAACCAGGGATCAATGGCGGTATGTTTTTGAATTTCTTCCACGCTCATTCCGCTGCGCAGGGCATCACCGACATACCAGAGCCTGTCTGCGTTCGGCACCCGCAGTTTTTCCAGCAGCTGTTGCTGTTCCTTGCCGGTCAGAGCCCGTCTGGATTCACTCCCGAGTTCAAACAGCCGGGAGTCGAAGCCGCTGACTCCGATTTCGAGCGACCTGATCGCTTTCTGAAGTGATTCCTTGAAGGTTCGGCCGATCGACATGACCTCACCAACCGATTTCATCTGCGTGGTCAGCGTCGCATCAGCGGCCGGAAACTTCTCGAATGTGAAACGTGGTATTTTGGTAACGACATAGTCAATGCTCGGTTCGAAACAGGCCGGAGTTTCGCGGGTGATATCATTGGTGACCTCATCCAGAGTATAGCCGACCGCCAGTTTGGCCGCGATCTTTGCGATCGGGAAGCCGGTCGCCTTGGAGGCCAGGGCGGATGATCGCGACACCCGCGGATTCATCTCGATCACGACCAGACGTCCATCACGCGGATTGATGCCGAACTGGATGTTGGAGCCGCCGGTATCAACTCCGATCTCACGAATGATCTTGAGTGAAGCATCGCGCAGGATCTGATATTCCTTATCGGTCAGGGTCTGGGCGGGAGCGATGGTGATCGAGTCGCCGGTATGAACGCCCATCGGGTCAAAGTTCTCGATAGAGCAGATGATTACAACGTTATCTGCGGTATCGCGCATGACTTCCAACTCATACTCTTTCCAGCCGATAACCGATTCCTCAATAAGTATTTCATCGGTTGGCGAGGCATCTATCCCGCCCATCGCCATTTTTTTGTATTCCTCTAGATTGTAGGCGATACCGCCGCCGCTTCCCCCCAGAGTGAACGAGGGCCGAATGATGGCCGGAAAACCGATCGTTTTTATAACCTCCATCGCCTCGGCATAGTTATGAGCCAGACCCGAATTGGGTACCGCCAGCCCGATCTTCTCCATGGCCGCCTTGAAAAGGGTGCGATCCTCTGCTTTCTTGATGGCTGGAAGTTTGGCGCCGATCAACTCTACACCGAATTTTTCAAGAATACCCATTTCGGCGACTGCCACCGCGGTATTAAGTGCCGTCTGGCCGCCGAGCGTCGGTAATATCGCATCAGGGCGTTCTTTCTCGATAATTTTGGCAAGTATTTCCGGAGTTACCGGCTCGATATAGGTGCGGTCGGCAAAATCCGGATCAGTCATAATGGTGGCCGGATTGCTGTTCAACAGCACAACCTCGTAGCCCTCTTCCTTCAATGACTTGCAGGCCTGAGTGCCGGAATAGTCGAATTCGCAGGCCTGTCCGATGACGATAGGACCGGCGCCGATGATAAGGATCTTGTTTATATCTGTTCTTTTAGGCATTTATGCAATACTCCTTCGAATTTATTACGGTCAAATACTCCTTGAGCGACTGAATATGTTCCCGATCAGCTCCTGCCATGGCTTTGAACAGCTTTTGTACGGCTCCATCGGAGAATATAACCGCAGTCGTCATATGGAGATCTACCAGTGCTTCCTCCATCTCAATGGCTTTTATCAGGGCCGTTTCAAGAGTGGGGGGGACCTTACGAACATGTTCCAGAAACATGTCCATTTTTTTACATATTCTTTGAGCTCTTTCCAAATCTACAGTCACCGCAAAATCAGACCACCGATAAAGTCGATCGGCAAGCTCAAACTGACTTAAGTGGTTTTCTTCTTCAAGCGCAGCCTTTTTCCATAACTTCGATGCATCATAATCTTCGCTGAAAATATCGCCGTAGTATTGGTAAAGCTCAGCAAAACGGGCTTCTATCTTTGAGCAGACATCAAAAATATGATAATCAGACGATGTATTTTTTGTAGTATCCATGTTCCGTTATGCTCCTCAGGTCAGTTTTGTATCCAACCGTTTTCCAAACCCAGATCTTCGAGAGTCTCCACGGCTTCTTCATACTCTTGTTCGGTAATCCTGCGATCCAACCCAACGATCCCGACCGCCTCGTGTGCCGGGAAATATTGATTCATAAGGGCAATATGCGTCTCTCTTCCCAAACTCTCCGCCATCCAGCGGAGAGTTTCAATAGAGCCGGACCGCTTCCCGGGCAATACCAGATGGCGAATAATCACGCCTCGTTCCGAAATGCCATCGTCATCCAGCTGAAGATGACCAACCTGGCGCAGCATCTCTGTTACCGCTGCACGATTGATATCGCGATAACCGGGGGCGCTCGAGACATCTTCTGCGTACACATCGTCACTATACTTCATGTCCGGCAGGTAGATCGAGACAACTCCGTCCAGAAGTTGCAGCGCATCAAGCTTTTCATAGCCGCTGCTGTTCCATACGATCGGCAGACAGAAACCGTGCGGTATCGCCAGCCAGAGCGCCGCCAGGATTTGAGGCAGGTAGTGGGTCGGCGTGACGAAGTTGATGTTGTGAACCCGCTGTTTTTGCAGCTTCAGCATCCGCGCCGCCATCTCCCTCGTAGTGATCTCTTCGCCGTTGCCGAACTGGCTGATGGGGAAGTTCTGGCAGAAGACGCATTTCAGGGAACATCCCGACAGAAAGATGGTGCCGGACCCTCTTGACCCCGAAATGGGCGGTTCCTCTCCCTTGTGTACATTGGCCGAGGCGATCTTCGGTTTCAGTCCTGCCTTGCAGATGCCCCGTTCACCCTTGATACGGTTAACGCCGCAATCATGGGGGCAGAGGTCGCAGGCCTCCAGTCGCCGATAAGCCTCACGGACACGCTTCAGTAATTCACCTGATTGATAAAGATCAAAATACGGCATGGATTTTTTACCGATATTTTTCCATCATCGCGACGAACCTGCCAAAAAGATACTGCGAATCATGCGGACCCGGTGACGCCTCCGGATGATGCTGCACCGAGAAGATCGGCAGTTCGCAGTGGCGGATTCCTTCGACGGTCTGGTCATTCAGATTTTCATGCCCCAGGCAGGCAGCGTCGCCGAGCGAACCAAGATCAACGGCAAAGCCGTGGTTCTGAGAGGTAATCTCGACCTTGCGGGTCTGCATATCCATAACCGGCAGGTTTGAGCCGTGGTTGCCGAACGGAAGCTTGACCGTCTTGCCGCCTAAAGCCAGTCCAAGAAGCTGGTGCCCGAGACAGATGCCCAAGATCGGCTTTTTGCCGACAAATTTCCTGATCTCCTCCTGCACCTGCTGCAACGGCTCGGGGTCACCAGGACCATTGGAGAGGAAGATGCCGTCCGGATTCATGGCCAGCGCTTCTTCTGCCGGGAAATTGGCAGGCACCACGGTCACGTCGCAACCGGCATCCACCAGACAGCGCAGGATATTGTACTTGATGCCGAAGTCATACGCCACGACCTTGTACTTCAGGGTGGAGACATCCACCTGGGGATAGCCATCCGCAAGATCCCATACACCTTCTGTCCAGTGGTACGGTTTATCACAGGATACGCCGGAGGCCAGATCGAGACCGGCCATGCTTGGCACCGCCCTGGCCTTGGCGATAAGGCTGGCATGATCCGGATCAACGGTGGAGATAATTCCGTTCTGGGCTCCTTTGTCGCGCAGATGGCGCGTCAGGGCCCGGGTATCGATTCCCTGAATGCCGACCACGCCGTTCTCCATAAGGTAGGAGGCGAGACTCATGGTCGCACGCCAGTTTGAATAACACTCAAGATACTCCTTGACGATAAAGCCGGACAGGAACAGGCCGCGGCTCTCGATATCCTCGGGGTTGATGCCGGTGTTACCGATCTGCGGATAGGTCATGGTGACCATCTGCCCCTTGTAGGACGGGTCAGTCAGGACTTCCTGATAGCCGGACATGGCGGTGTTGAATACCACTTCACCGGTTGCCTCTCCCGGTGCTCCGAATGATCTCCCTTCAAAAATGCGCCCGTCGGCGAGCGCAAGGATTGCTTTCATAGA
>VFJM01000266.1 GCA_009886055.1 Geobacter sp.
AAGTCTTTCGCCTCGTACTGGAAAGGGAAAAGCGGAGATACCGTCACGATCAAGCAGTCTCACGGCGGCTCAGGAAAACAGGCCCGTGCTGTCATCGATGGCCTGGAAGCAGATGTCGTCACCCTGGCACTGGCCTACGACATCGACGCCATCGCGGCAAAAGGTCTGATCAAGACCGGTTGGCAGAAAGAACTGCCGCACAACAGCGCACCCTACACCTCCACCATCGTCTTCCTGGTGCGGAAGGGGAATCCCAAGAAGATCAAAAACTGGGATGACCTGATCAAGCCTGGTGTATCGGTCATTACCCCCAATCCCAAAACCTCCGGAGGCGCTCGCTGGAACTACCTTGCTGCCTGGGCCTTTGCCCTGCATCAGCCGGGCGGCAACGACGCCAAGGCCAAAGAGTTTGTCGCCAAACTCTTCAAGAACGTGCCGGTGCTGGACTCCGGCGCCCGCGGCTCCACAAACACCTTCGTACAGCGCGGCATTGGCGATGTTCTGCTCGCCTGGGAAAACGAGGCATTCCTGGCAATCAACGAACTCGGTCCTGACAAATTCGAGGTTGTTACCCCGCCGGAGAGCATCCTGGCCGAACCGCCGGTCACCGTTATCGACAAGGTGGTCGACAGGCGCGGAACCCGCAAGGTTGCAGAAGAGTATCTGAAGTACCTCTACACGGATGAAGGGCAGAAGATCGCCGCCAAACATTACTACCGTCCGATCAACGCCAAGATCCCGACAAAACTTGCGAAGATCAAAAAACTGTACACTATCGATCAGGCCTTCGGCGGCTGGCAGAAGGCCCAGAAGTCACACTTTGCCGATGGCGGCACATTCGACCAGATCTACGCTCCTGCAAAATAATGAAGCTATTCAAGCGACATAACAACGTACTGCCCGGATTCGGACTGACGCTCGGTTTCACGATCTTCTACCTGAGCGTGATCGTGCTGATCCCGCTCTCGGCACTGGTATTCAGGACAGCAGGACTGACGTGGGGCGAGTTCATCAGCACCGTCACCGCACCGCGGGTTCTTGCCTCCTACAAAGTGACCTTTGGCGCGGCCATGATCGCCGCGGCGGTTAACTCGATCTTCGGCGTACTGGTGGCCTGGGTGCTGGTCCGGTACCGCTTTCCCGGCCGGAGGATTGTCGATGCGCTCGTCGATCTCCCCTTTGCCCTGCCGACCGCCGTCGCCGGCATCACCCTGGCGACGATCTACTCTCCCAACGGCTGGGTGGGGCGCTTCCTGGAGCCGCACGGCATCAAGGTCGCCTTCACGCCTCTCGGCATCGTACTGGCCATGACGTTCATCGGTCTCCCCTTCGTGGTGCGCACCGTGCAACCGGTGATGGAGGAGATCGAGGTGGAACTGGAAGAGGCGGCCGTCTGCCTGGGAGCCAGCCGCCGGCAGACCCTGCAGCGGGTGATCTTCCCGATGCTGCTGCCATCGATCCTGACCGGCTTTGCCCTCTCTTTCGCCCGTGCCGTCGGCGAATACGGGTCGATCATCTTCATCGCCGGCAATATGCCGATGGTCTCGGAAATCACACCGCTGCTGATCATCACCAAGCTGGAACAGTTTGACTACCAGGGTGCCACGGCCATCGCCTGTGTCATGCTGCTGGCATCATTTTCAATGCTGCTGGTCATCAACCTTCTGCAGCGCTGGAGCAGAAGGTTTTCAGATTAGCAAGTTAGAAATTATTTCCTGCGGTTGCAGAAAATAAATTCGTTAACGCATTTATCCTGTTTATCAGGGCCAACGGAGAACGCCATGTCAGCACCGACCAAAACATACACTGCAAAAAGCACGACCGGCCGAGCCCAGACAGAACCGGCGATGGTGCGGTGGGGGCTTACCGCGGTTGCCCTGGTCTTTCTGGTCCTGTTCCTGGTTCTGCCCCTTGCTGCAGTCTTCAGCCAGGCTTTTGAGAAAGGTCTTGCGGTCTATCTGGAGGCACTTCGTGAACCGGATACCCTGTCATCCATCAAGCTGACTCTGATTACCGCCTCCGTGTCCGTGCCTCTCAACCTCTTCTTCGGCGTAACCGCAGCCTGGGCGATAGCCAAGTTCAGTTTCCCGGGGAAGAACCTGCTGATCACCCTGATCGACCTCCCCTTTTCGGTGTCGCCGGTAGTCTCCGGCCTGATCTATGTGCTGATATTCGGTCTGCAGGGGTGGATCGGTCCCTGGCTGCAGGAACATGACATAAGGATCGTCTTCGCCGTACCGGGGATCATCCTGGCGACGATCTTCGTCACCTTCCCGTTCGTGGCACGTGAACTGATCCCGCTGATGGAGGCACAGGGGAAGGATGAGGAGGAGGCGGCCATGGTACTGGGCGCCAGTGGTCTGCAGACCTTCTTTCGCGTGACCTTCCCCAACATCAAATGGGGAATCATCTACGGCGTGATACTCTGTAACGCCAGAGCCATGGGGGAGTTCGGCGCCGTGTCGGTCGTCTCCGGTCATATCCGCGGCATGACCAACACCGTCCCGCTGCACGTGGAGATTCTCTACAACGAATACAACTATACGGCCGCCTTTGCCGTGGCCTCGCTGCTTGCCTTCCTGGCGCTGATCACCCTGGCGATCAAGACGGTAGCCGAGTGGAAAGTACGGCAGCAGCTCGAGAACAACTAAATCCGACAGGTGACCAGATGAGCATAGAGATCGAAAATATCAGCAAACAGTTCGGAAGCTTCGCAGCCTTGAAGGACGTCAGCCTCACCATCCCCTCCGGTGAACTGGTAGCGCTGCTGGGACCTTCCGGCTCCGGTAAGACCACCCTGCTGCGGATCATAGCCGGCCTTGAATCGGCCGATGCCGGCCGGATCCTCTTCAACGGGCAGGATACCACCGACTCCCATGTCCGGGAGCGTCAGGTCGGCTTCGTCTTCCAACACTACGCCCTGTTCCGCCACCTGACCGTCTTCGAGAATATCGCCTTCGGACTGCGGGTCAGACCCCGCGCCACGCGCCCTTCCAACAGCGCGATCAGCGACAAGGTCATGAAACTGCTGCAGCTTGTGCAGCTGGAAGGGATGGCCAAGCGCTACCCGGCCCAGCTCTCCGGCGGACAGCGCCAGCGCATCGCCCTGGCCCGTGCCCTGGCGGTGGAGCCGCAGGTGCTGCTGCTGGACGAACCGTTCGGCGCCCTGGATGCCCAGGTGCGGGCAGAACTTCGCCGCTGGCTGCGCAAGCTGCACGACGAGATCCACGTCACCAGCGTCTTTGTGACCCACGACCAGGAGGAGGCCCTGGAGGTCGCCGACCGGATCGTGGTCATGAACAAGGGGAGGATCGAGCAGGCCGGCACGCCCGACCAGGTTTACGAGCATCCTGCCAACCCCTTCGTGCTCAATTTCCTCGGCAACGTCAACCTGTTCCACGGCCGCCTCAACCAGCCAGGTGCCGGGCAACATGAGGCAGATGAACATGCGGTGTCATACGTCCGTTCGCACGACCTCGAGATCGAGCGGAGCAAACAGGATTCGACGGCTCTGAAGGCCGAGGTCAGGCACATTCAGAAACTGGGGCCGGCGGTACGGGTTACCCTGGCAATTGACAACACTGCAGAATTTGTAGAAGCGGAGCTGACCAGGGACGTGTTCCAGAACCTGGGGCTGCAGCTGGGTGAATCCGTCTTTGTGCGGCCGCGTCAGGTGCGGGTGTTTGTGGAGGATTATCAAATATGAGTACACCAGTTCCTGAATTGCCGCCCAACGCTGCCCCAGCGGATATACTCAGTATAGGCATCGAAGCGGCTAACGGCCCGGTTTCTTTGGCCTGCTCCTTCTCAATGGAGGATGTAGCGATCATCGACATCGCCCACAAGGCCGGCCTCGACCTGGGGGTTTTTGCCCTGGATACCGGACGGCTGAACGAGGAGACCTACGAAGTTGCCGACGCCCTGGTCGAGCGCTACCGCCTGAAGATCGACTGGTACTTTCCAAAGCACGAGGCGGTCGAGCAGCTGGAGCGGACAGAGGGGCTGTTCTCCTTCCGCGGGTCTCTGGACAAGCGTCACAACTGCTGCGGCATCCGCAAGGTGGAGCCGCTCTCACGGGCATTGAAGGGGCTGAAGGGGTGGGTAACCGGCATGCGCCGCGAGCAGAGCGTTACCCGGGGCGATCTGAAAGCGATCGAACGGGACGAATTGAACGGCGGAATTCTGAAGATCAATCCGCTGCTCGACTGGAGCGAAGAACAGCTGCTCAGCTACATAGAAGAACAGCACCTGCCGAAGAACCGTCTCTACAGCCGGGGGTACCGCTCCATCGGCTGCGCCCCCTGCACGAGGGCCGTGCAACCGGGAGAGGATGCAAGGGCGGGACGCTGGTGGTGGGAGAACCCGGAGAACAAGGAATGCGGGCTTCATAGACGCTGAACCAAATGAGATAAAACACTAAAAGCGAAACCCATTTTAACAGGGATAAAGGGGATGAACAGGATAAAATCTGAAATACTTAAACGTTTCAATGCTTTAAATCCAAAAACGTGATTTTGATCTTATCCCCTGTATCCCCTTCATCCCTGTTAAAAATAGATTATTCATACCATGAGGTAATCCATATGAGCCTAAATCTGACTCACCTTCAGCAGCTTGAAGCCGAAAGCATCCATATCATCCGCGAAGTGGTCGCCGAATTCGGCAACCCGGTCATGCTCTATTCCATCGGCAAGGATTCGGCGGTCATGCTGCACCTGGCGCGCAAGGCCTTTTACCCGGCGCCTCCCCCCTTTCCGCTGCTGCATGTGGACACCACCTGGAAGTTCCGCGAGATGATCGAGTTCAGGGACAAGATGGCCGCCGAATGCGGTCTTGACCTGATCGTGCATGTGAACGAGGAGGGGGTGCGCCAGGGAATCTCGCCCTTTACCCACGGTTCGTCGCTCTATACCGATATCATGAAAACCGAAGGGCTGAAGCAGGCGCTCGACCGCTACAAGTTCGATGCCGCCTTCGGCGGCGCAAGGCGGGACGAGGAAAAATCGCGGGCCAAGGAGAGGATTTTCTCCTTCCGCAGCGCCAACCACCGCTGGGACCCCAAGATCCAGCGCCCGGAACTCTGGAACCTGTACAACACCCGGATCAAACCGGGGGAAAGCATCCGCGTTTTTCCGATCTCCAACTGGACCGAACTGGATGTATGGCAGTACATCCACCTGGAGAATATCCCGATCGTGCCGCTCTATTACGCCGCTGTCCGCCCGGTGGTGGAGCGGGACGGCATGCTGATCATGGTGGACGATGACCGGCTGGAGCTGAAACCGGGGGAAACGGTGCAGTACAAATCGGTCCGCTTCCGCACCCTGGGGTGCTACCCCCTGACCGCTGCCGTAGAATCGAAAGCGACCACTCTGCCCCAGATTATCCAGGAGATGCTGCTTACCCGCACCTCGGAGCGTCAGGGACGCCTGATCGACCATGACTCGGCCGGCTCGATGGAAAAGAAGAAGCAGGAGGGATACTTTTAATGGCACATCAATCGGAATTGATAGAAAAAGATATTCTCGCCTATCTCAAAAGCCACGAAGAAAAATCGCTGCTCCGCTTCATAACCTGCGGCAGCGTCGATGACGGCAAGAGCACCCTGATCGGGCGCCTGCTGTGGGACTCGAAGATGGTGTTCGAAGACCAGCTGGCTTCCCTGGAAGCGGACAGCAAAAAGGTCGGCACCCAGGGGGGAGCCATCGACTACGCCCTGCTGCTCGACGGGCTGCAGGCGGAACGGGAACAGGGGATTACCATCGACGTGGCGTACCGCTATTTCTCCACCGAACGGCGCAAGTTCATCGTCGCCGATACCCCCGGCCACGAGCAGTATACCCGCAACATGGTTACCGGAGCCTCCACCGCGCAGGTTGCGATCATCCTCGTGGATGCCCGCAAGGGGCTGCTGACCCAGACCAGACGTCACAGCTATCTGGTCTCCCTGGTCGGCATCCGGCATATCGTGCTGGCGGTCAACAAGATGGATCTGATCGATTTTGACCAGCAGCGGTTCGAGGCGATCCGGCGCGACTACGAGCAGTTTGCCGCTACTCTCGGTTTTGGCGATATCACGGCCATCCCGCTCTCGGCCCTTGGCGGAGACAATATGATCGAGCCGAGCGCCAACACCCCCTGGTATCACGGCCCCGCCCTGATGAACTATCTGGAGAATGTCCGGATCGAGGGAGAGGACAGGGAAAAGCCGTTCCGGATGCCGGTCCAGTGGGTGAACCGACCCCATCTCGATTTCCGTGGTTTCTGCGGCACCATAGCCTCGGGTGTGATCCGTCCGGGTGACGAGCTGCTGGTCGCATCAAGCGGACGCACCAGCCGGGTGACGCGGATCGTTACGATGAATGGCGATCTAAAGGAGGCGGTAGCCGGCCAGTCGGTGACCCTGACCCTGGCGGATGAGGTCGATATCAGCCGGGGTGACATGCTCTCGGCAATCGATGCTCCGCCGATCCATTCCCGGCATCCTGAGGCCCACCTGGTCTGGCTGCACGACGAACCGCTGCAACCGGGACAGATCTACCTGGTCAAAACAGCAACGGCAGTCACCCCCGGCCGGGTCACCGCCGTGCAGTATGCGGTGGACGTCAACACGCTGGAGCAGAAAAAGGTGTCGACACTGGGGCTGAACGAAATCGGTGTTGCCAGTCTGGAGCTTGACCGCCCGATCTCATTCGACCCCTACCGGCAGAACCGGCAGACCGGCAGCTTTATCCTGATCGACCGCTTCACCAACGCCACCGTAGCTGCCGGTATGGTGATCACGGCAGCTCCTCTGGAGCCACAGGGTGCGCAGACACAACGATTGTGTACGGAACTGTCGGGCGCGATCCGGCGCGTCAGCCTGAGCGAAGCCGCCGTCAGCGGTACAGGGGTGAGCGTGGTGGATCTCTCCGGAGAAGGGGGGGGGATTGAATTCGACGTATCAGCCAGCTTCCTGGACTATCTCGGCAAGGGAAACCGGGTTCTCTTCCGGCTGCGGGGATTGGATCAACTGGAGGCGGTGGCCCTGATTGCGTATGAGCACACTCTCTCTTTTGAATTTGATCGCACTGCGGAAGGAGTAAGCATCCTGATCTTCAAACGGGGCATCCGCTCCGGGAAAAGGGTGTCCGATGACGATGGGACCGGGATATGAGTGTGTAAATATCGTGCTCTGCAAGCGGGGGTGTTCCGGTTGGTGGGATAAAGGATGACGGGACGGTTATATGATCTCCCGGTTTCGTTGCTGTGTGCGACATATTTCCGCGTAGAGTCCTCCTTGCCGGATCAGTTCGGCAGGGGGCCCCTGTTCGGCAATCACCCCCGATTTCAGGACGATGATCCGGCCACAGTCGCGGAAGGCCGAAACTCTCTGCGAGACAATCAGCACCGTCCGTCCGGCATAGAATTTCCCCAGCTCGTTGAGAATTTCCTCCTCGCGCCCGGCGTCTACCGCTGAAAGAGGATCATCAAGCAGCAGGATCGGCGGATTGCCGGCGACGGCACGGGCGATGGCAAGCCGTTGTTTCTGGCCGCCGGAAAGGGTCACACCCTTTTCGCCCACCTGTGTCTCAAATGTGTCAGGGAACGATTCGACATCCTCAAGAAAACCGGCCTGGCTTGCCGCTATTGTCAAGGCCTCCGCAGTATGGTCACCGGCAATCCCGTAGCTGATATTGTCGGCAACGGTCCGCGAAAAGAGGAACGTTTCCTGCGGAACATATCCGATCAGGCGGCGCAGGCTGGTCCTGGTTACCGTGTTGATGTCACGTCCGTCGACAAACAGCATCCCCTCCGAGACCGGGAGCAGTCTCGCGATCAGCCGCAACAGGGTCGTTTTGCCGCTTCCCACCTCTCCGGTGATTCCCACCGTTTCTCCTGCCTTAATGTGAAAAGAGATCCCCCCGATAACGTTCGCGTCGCCATAGCTGAACCTGAGGTCGCGCGCTTCGATCCCCTCCTGCAGGGTTTTGATCGGCTCTGCGTCAGGGCGATCGATAACCGTTGATTCGGCTCCCAGTATTCCGGCCAGGCGAGACATGGAGGCCGCTCCCCGTTGAGCCAGGGTCAGAATCCACCCCAGTACCGCTGTCGGCCAGACCAGCATCGCCAGATAACCGCTGAAAGCCACAAAATCTCCCAGGGTTATGACGTTGGTTATGACCAGTCGTCCACCCATGAACAGCACGACAAGGGTTCCTGATCCGGTGGCCGCCGCCATGACCGGGATGATAAGGCCACGCAATCGCGCCAGCCGCAGGTTGTGTTTGAGATAGCGCTCTGCGGTTTTACCGAACTCTTCCTGAAAATACTCTTCCCGGCAGTAGGACTTGATCAGCCGCACCGCAGAAACCGTTTCTTCAGTCTGACTGGAAAGATGCGCCAGCTCCTCCTGGGCCTGAAGAGAACGATAAAAGAGGCGATGGCTGACTTTTTTGACGACCAGTACCATCAGCGGCAAGGGAAAAATCGCCCAGAATGTGAGCCATGGATGAATGCGAAACATCATCGTTACGGCGGCGCTATAGACCAGCACGGTGTTGATGGCGCTCATTGAGCCAAAGCCGGTCAGCATGCGGACGTTAGTCAGATCATTGGAAAAACGGGAGAGGATGTCCCCGCTTCGGCTGCTGGAAAAATAGCTGAGGTCAAGTCTGGTCAATTTCTGAAAGAGGTCGTTGCGAATGTGGAATTCAATGATACGGGCAGCATTCAGAATCAATGTCCGGGAAAAAATGCGGGTGATGCAGTGCAGAACGGCCAGGAGTACTATTATCTGAGCGCAGGCTGACGGAGAGAGGCTCGCCCCCGGTGGATGCTGGAGCGCCTCTACTGCCAGCTTCATGAACCAGGGGATCAACAGCGCAAAGGCGTTGGTGAGAATAAGAAACATCGCTCCACCGGCATAACGCCAGCGGAGCGATGTCAAATAAGGAATGAGTCGGGCAAGATCTTTGATAGATACGTCCTAATAGGGTTATATATTCCGATAAAGTGAGAGTGCCGCCCAGAATGGTTTTGCGGGCTGTGCTCATGATAGTATCTATGTAATGTGTAACTTTTAGGGGTATTGCCGATTTGTTACCGTAAGAAGTTACACTTTTCTATCCGCTTTTGCGAGAAGAAGTCTTGTTCAAATCACCTATTTAACATTGCCCCTCATTTCCTTCCTATCCTGTCTGATAAATTTAGAATCTGCAATGCTTCGTCCAAGCAAAATTCACAGCACAGCCCACAACCCGTACAAAGGTTTTGGTCAAATGTCGGCAGAGTGCCGGCAAGCTCTGTCTGCAGGGCACCAGTTGGGCAGATTGCAACGCACCCCTGGCACCTTGTGCAGGTGTTATTAAGTGATATGCACGAGTCGAAGTGCTTCTGTATCTGTGCTTCAAATTTTGGAGAACACTTGTTTCTGATCCTTTGCAGTAAGTCTCTCCTGACCGGCAATCGCTTCACAGCATATTCAGTGCGCCGCTCGATCTGTTCATTGGTGCTTGATAGTATAACGGCAACACTCTTAAACAGGGAATTACCAAAAGACTTGAAGAAGCTGCGCCGGTCTACTGATTCATCGCGGTAATTGATATCTTGTGCGGATTCTGCCGTGACGATGTTACAACCACCGTTTAGTAATTCAGCCTCAAAAAGCCCTGCAAGACGCTGGTGCAAATGGGAGATCATCGCGTTGTTTGGACAGTTGCTGCAGGCGGTCAGATTGAGGGTCAACTTCCCGGATAGAGAGTGGCAAAGAGTTGCCAGATGCTCATCAGAGAGTCCACCCAGGCAAGGCAGAGCGGCGTTAGAGCATCCTTTCGTGCGAAGACAACCCAGAACCGGGTTAGATACGCGGGATAGTTGCGCCAAGATGTTGGAAAAATCGTTATTCTGTTCCAAGGCACCTGCCGGGCATACTGCGGTACAGAGTAGACAGCCACTGCAGTGGTTTGGATTGATAGCAAGAAACCCATCCAGCGACACGGCTTTGTGCGGGCAGATGTCGACACATCGACGGCAACGGCTTTCGCTGAAGCGCATCTTTAGGCAGCGGGAGGCATCCGTCACCAGGTCATCTCTGCTGCCGATTATCGTATTAGTGTCAGCCATTATTCGAGTCAGTCAATGAAGCAAAATCCGCATTTATGAAAGCTGCAGTACATCGGGCGATTGCCTGATAAAACGGGGCTTCGGCATCGGTGATAATAGCAGCCGTAAACGGTTCCAGCCACGGCATCAGGAATCTGTAGAGGAATTCTTGTTGTAGCGATGAGATTCGAGCTACTTCATTCGAATCACCGGAAACCTCAGCCTCCCGTTGCTTGAAGGCCAGGAAGGACATGAACTCCAGCTCAACGGCAAAATGGTCCGGCAGTTCGTGAAAGTCCTCGGCCAGCTGCAGTCCGCAATTGTGGTAGAAAGCCGCAACCCTGGCGGTGGAATCCCCCATAACGGTTTTGGCATCGTCAAGATAGATCGAACCATAAGGCGGCGCAATCAACTGGAAGGGGCCGATGAACAGGCGGGCATGTTCAACAGACAGAGCTTCAAGTGCGCTCTGTCCAGCTGCCAGGACCGCATCAGCGGCATGTTGTGCAGCATCCGCCGCAACAGGTGCAAGAAGATCGACAAGGGTTGCGCAACACCCCTCCTCAATCAATTCTTTTGATGGTGGATAATAACAGGCCGCCAGCAGGCGGTAGATGTCTTCGCGTGTTGCAGTGATTGTAATATTTTCGGTCATGGAAGCAATCCTTACAAAAAATAGGGATGGGACTTGCGTCCCATCCCCGCATTTTTACATCAACTCAATACTGCACGCCATCAAACTTTATTCCCACCCTTGAAAGCGCGGATGTACGCTACATTCGGCTTGGTTCCCTTTTCTTCCTTGAGGCGCATTGGTTTGTACTTCTTCAGCAACTTAGCCGGTTCACTGGCGGTATCGCTAACATCGCCAAAGATTCGTGCCTTTGCTGGGCAGGCAACCACACAGTTTGGCTGTTCACCTTTGGCAACGCGGTGCGCACAGAAGATACACTTCTCAACCACACCCTGCTTGCGGATGCTCTCGTAATCGGGGTGGTTGTATTTGTGCTGGTTAGGAATTACACCGCCTGCCATTTTGGCAGTTTCAGCACCGGAAGCGCTGCAGCCCTTGATCATCTCACTGGTATCGCGGGAAACAGCATGCGGGGCCTCTTTGCCTATATTGGCACTGATAACCGAGTAAGCCGCTTTGTCTTTGGCAACATCTGAAGCGCTGTAGGGGCAGGCTTTCTGGCAGCGACGGCAGCCGATGCAGCGCTCGTCATTGTGCATGGTGATGCCATCGGCGGTTTTGAACATCGCCTTGGGCTGAACTGGACAGGCTTTGACACAGGGTGCATCTGTACAGTGATTACAAAGCACGGGAATAGCAGTGAAACTCGGGTTCGGGAATTTTCCCTCTTCTTTGTAGATAAAGTCGGCCCAGTTAAAGGTCTGACCGTTCGTTCGTGCCTGGGTGTTATTTTCGGTCTTGCAGGCCAGGGCACAGGCACCGCATCCGACACATTTCTGAAGGTCAATGACCATTCCATATTGTTTTGGCATTTAATGATCTCCCCTTTCTATACTTTTTGGATCTTGACGCCGGTAAAACCGCCGTTACGTGCCGTAGCCCCGCTCAGACGATCATAATCGTCAACCAGAAGTTCGTTGTTATTGCCGCCGCGAGGAATTGCTTTGGCATAATCCTTGGCAGCCACGCGGCCATAGGCCCAGTGTCCCTGACCGTAGCATTTTGCGATGGTACCAGGTCGGACACCTTCCCACAATTTTGCTTTGGTAACGATGGAGCCGGTGGTCGAAGTCAACCGCACCGTATCGCCGGTTTTGATGCCGAGTTTCTTGCCGTCAATCGGGTTGATCTTGACTACGTCATCCCAGCTGTCATCACCCACGTCCACCTTCTTGAATTCCTGGTACCAGGTGGTGTTGGCGCTGCGCCCCTCGCGGTTAAGGCGCGATTTGTAATCAATGAAGGTGAATGGATACTCCTTGTCGCTGCCGTGACGCTTGGGGGACTCGTAATGCGGCACAAACGCAAGTTCTCCCTTAGCCTCGTATCCACTGACTTTAAGAATATCGTCGATGGTGGTGTTGTGCTTTTTAGCGTGTTCGCCAAGAGCTTTCTTCATGGTTTCGCTGTAGAACTCGAACTTCTTGGTCTCGGTCTTGAACTTACCCTCGAACTTCTTGGTGTCGGGATTATCCTTACCCCAGTTCTTTTTGTACTTATAGGTCTCAGTGTTGTAGATACCCTTTTTCTTGAAATCAGCCCAACCAGTAATTTGATCGCCCTTCATCTTCTCCTTACCATCCCAGACCTTTTGTGAAGAAATCTTTGCGGCAATCTCGGCGAATTCGGCGGCGTTGGTCGGCTTCTTCTTGGTTTCCGGATCTTCAAAGGAAGCGTAGTAGTCGTACAGGTTGGCAAATCCTCTGACTTTCAGTTTTTCAGCCAGGAGCCACATAATCTCGGTTTCTTCGGCTTTTACATTCCACAGCGGCTTGGTGACGGCCTGCTGAATTGACATGTGACCGTGCAGATTGGCCATGTTGGTGATGATGGAAAACTTTTCCGTGGGGCCGAAGGTAGCCGGCATGATGATATCGGCAAACTGCGACATCTCGGAGGCGTTGGTGACCATATGGACAAAGAACGGTATCTTGGCTAAAGCCTTCTCCCAACGGTGAGCACCGGTAGCGGAAAACGCAAAGTTACTCCAGGTACTGATGAACACCTTGATGGCGTCCGGATTTTTGAGCAAGCCGTTGGCCACGTTGTTAGTAACAACACCGCTGCCGGGTTTGGCGCTCATCATGGCCGGCATGTCCTTGGCACCACGCCCGTCGATCTTCTTGCCGTGACCGTGATGCTCGGCCATTTCGTCGATAAACGGCTTCTTGATCTCGGGGAATTTCTCTGTCGGTACGCTGGAACTCTGGAAGACGCCACCTTCAGTCTCAATAGAACCCAAAATACCGTTCAGTGCATACACTGCCATAGCGGCATAGGTGCCGCGAGGTGTCATGGCCACACCCGGCCCCATCCATACTGAGCAGGCTGAACCGGCCTTGCCCATGGCACGGGCGGTCCTTATAATCTGCTCTTCCGGTATCAGGGTTATTTTTGCGGCCCAGGCCGGAGTCTTGTCCTTCAGTTCGATATTCCACCACTTGACTACACCGTTGGTCTGTTTTTCCACAAAGGCAGCCTCGTCAACCGTTACGCCGGTCTTGAAGAGATTCTTCCCCTCTTTGAAATCACCAACAAACTCCTTGCTCCACATCCCTTCGGTCATGACGACATGGGCAAGTGCTGCTGCCAGAGCGCCATCCTCGCCCGGCTTGATCGGCAACCATTCATTTGCCTTGGCGCCCGATGCTGAGAGACGAGGGTCAACAACGATTACCGTCCCGCGATCGAAGATGTCGCCGAACTTGCCGATAGCGTTTGGCACCTGGCGATTTGAAGAAAGCGGATCACAGCCCCAGATTACCAGGCACTTGGTTTTGGCCAGGTCGTAGTCGCGGTATCCAAAAAAGCCTTGGGTGTAACCAGGGCCCATTTTTTCAGCCTCGGCGCAGAGGGCACTGTGGGAGTAGTAGTTGGGTGTGCCGAAGATTTTGGGCAGGGTGCCATAGCAGAGATCGGTGGAGGTTGGAGAGTAGCGGCCACGCATGTACATCAGCTTCTCCGGCTCGCTGGCCTTTCGCAATTCCATCATCTTGTCTGCCAGAGTGTCCAGAGCCTCGTCCCAGGAGATGGGGACAAATTTTGGATCAATACCTCGACCTTTTACCGGGTTGGTACGCTTCATTGGCACCTTGATCCGGTCAGGATCGTAGGTCTGCTGGATCATCAGGTGACCGCGTGGGCAACAGTAACCGCCATTAGCTTTGGAAA
This sequence comes from Geobacter sp., assembly GCA_009886055.1. Taxonomy (GTDB): domain Bacteria; phylum Desulfobacterota; class Desulfuromonadia; order Geobacterales; family Pseudopelobacteraceae; genus JACRCG01. The sequence continues at coordinate 13,949 of VFJM01000266.1, forward strand.
GCTGGTTGCCGCGAACCTTACAAATACGACCTTCCTGAACAAAGAACTCTACCGGGCACCACGCAGTGCAACCCTGGCAGGTAGATGGTATCCATTCACCTTTGGGAGCTTCGCCAACAGCAGGAGCATTACCGGCTGCAAAGGCGTTCAGCTTTGGCAGGCCGATGGTTGCAACGGCACCGGCGGCAGCGGTTAACTTGAGAAAATCTCGACGTTTGATTTCCATGTACGTTCCCCCTATTTTTTATGACACTTGGTACAGTCGCCTTTAACCGAAAACGCTTTCTTTCCGTTGTGGCATGCACCGCAGGATTTACCCTTTTGCATCTGCTTCATGGTGACCGTTTTATGCTGCCCTTTGCTCAGATAGAGCTTGTCGTGGCAATCGGTACAGGCCAAAGCCATCCCCGCCACATGGGTCTCGTGACTGAACATGACATTGCCCCCCTTGTTCTTCAGGGTGAGGTCGCCTCCGCCGACGACTGCAAGAGCGCTACCGAATCCTGCCAGTACTATACAGGCGGTTACTGCTGCTATTTTTCTCATAAGGCTGATCCTCCTTTCATGCCAACCATCGCTGTACACGGGACAAGAACATTATTCTTTACCATTTTGCTACCTCCCTCGTTTGTTGAATCGCCTTTTGGCTGAATAGCTGCGCTTAATAACATCCGTTTATCAGGATGTATCACTTATAGCGGACTCGAACGGGTTGTCAAGCAATGGCTATGCCATTTTCAGAACATCTCTTGACGGAACAACGATGTGGCTATATAAACTTTCACCATGAAACATCTCGCCCAAACAATAAAAGCACTCTCAGATACGATCCGCCTGCGCATTGTCCTTTTACTGCAAGCCGAAGGAGAGTTGTGCGTCTGCGATCTGATGGCGGTACTCAAGCTGCCGCAATCCACGGTGTCGCGCCATCTGGCCTACCTGAAACGGAGCTGCTGGGTTGATATCCGCCGTGAGGGGGTATGGATGTACTACTCGCTTAGCCGGGAGAGCTGCACACTCTGCAAAGAGTTGCTCCAGACCCTTAAACAGCATGCCGCCACACTTCCCGAAGCTGCGTCCGACCGCGCCGCTTTAGCCGCCTTCATGAAAGACAAACCGGCAGGCTGTTCCTGATGCCGATAAAAATGGGCCGGTCATCAACTGACCGGCCCGGCTCTCTTCAGCTTGCCGAACATGGTTTAACAGGCGCAGAGACGGGTGTCACGCCACCGCTTCCGTAGCATCCAGTCCCGCACCGGCGAAGACGGGCCGTTTCAGCTCCTAACAACGATCTCAATCTGCGAATCAATAATGATCTCGGATTTAACCGAATTGGCTACCAAGCTGTATTTGCGGGCAGACTGCAGGGCCCGCTCTGTGCGAGCGCGAACCACTGCACCGTCTTCATCACCGACCGCAATGCGGATCACCGGCCAGAAACGGAGATGGGTGAATATCTCGGTCCGATCCAGCTCGATCAGCTTGGTGCCTTCCGCTTTACAGTCATAGCTGAGCAGTTTGAGCTTGAAACGTTCCGTCGCCCAGATAAACATCATCATGATACAGCTGTTGGCGGCGGCAACAAATGCGTCTTCGGGGGTCAGCACCCCGGCATGACCCTGCGCATCGGGTGGGGCTGAAAAATCCATTTCAGGGCCGTTCCCCATGACAATGTGCCCCCAATGCCCACTTTTCCAGGTTACTTCGGTATGATAGGTCGCGGTTTGGCCCATGCTTTCACCTCAAACCTTTCCCCAGCAGTTCGTCGACCGTATCGGCTACCTCTTGTGCTGTAAGCTCGACCGCCTTCATCCCGGCGGCATCCAGTTTACGGCAACCGTGCGGTTGATCCAGACCATGCTGCGCAATCAGATCGGTCACCACAATACCGGCAGCGGGACGATTGGAATATTTTTCCGTTCCACGGAAGGCGCAGCGTTTCTCGCATCCGTCCACGGCAATAGTCGGATAAAATCTGGCAAAATTCCGGTCCCCTTCACCGCCGGCCAGGAAAAGCGGCAGGCAAATCGTAACCGTATCCTCCGGACGCACCTGATGCAGTACCCGCAGCGCAGCCAGACGCGTAATGGTACCTTCGGGGAGCTCTTCACCCGAACAGGCGATGATGCCGACCTTCTTGCGTGGCAGTTCAGGCATGATTGCCTCCGTTCTTAGAAAATTATTTATCTAACTTACGTATCCTATTTATCAGGGCCAGCCACGGTCAATGCGTCGATCATCGCGTTGATCTCTTGTGCCAGTGCATTGGCCAGCTTCTCGCCATCCTCATTAAGCTCCGCAATGCCCTGCGGCTTTAAATCCCGGTGGCTGCGAACCGCCCCCAGCACCGAGCACTCATGAGCAACCCGACCGCCACTCTGCTGTACCATCTTCGTGGCACAGGCCTGTGGACAGCCATCTATCGTGATAGCCGGACTTTCCGTCACGATCCTTCCGTATTCCTCATCCCCCATTACCAGCAAGGCCAATGGGACAAGTCTGGTCAGCTCCGGCCGATCATCCTCCGTCACCTGATAGGCAGCCACCCGGCTGACCGTCCCGTATGGCTTACCAATGCCACTACACGGCACGATCGCAACTTTGTGCGAAGAGGATCTCATTTTCGCTGGACCTCCTCCGCCTCATGCTTCATTTTCTCGAAATAGGCGTCGGCATCCAGCATAAGTGTGCGGTTGGCATCCCAATCGTTCAATTCAACCTCGCACAGCCACCCCTCCCCGAAAGGATCCTGGTTTATGACCTCGGGAGTCATTTCCAACGCGGGGTTCACCTGCAGCACTTTTCCGGAAACTGGCGAAGCCAGCATGAGATTGGTTTTGACCGTTTCTATTGAGGCAAACTCATCGTCAAGCGCCAGGACCGTTCCTGCCGCCTTAACATCCACAAAGGCAATATCCCCGCTACGCTGCTGTAAGAAATCCGAAAGTCCCAACCTCACCCGTCCGTCTTCAAACCTTGCCCAGATGCCTTCGCTGGAATAATGGCAGCCTGGATCCACTCGGAACGTAAATTTATCGATGGCAGCTTCCAAAAATTCAGTCATACGCTTCTCCTCGATTGATATTCTGAAATGAATTGTAACGTACATTTTTCACATCGCAAGAGAGCCCGAAGCATTCTGGTGATAAATACAATGTATATCCCAGCATGCAACTGTAATCTGATTTCATCTTGCCATATCCGTATGAGCGGATATAATAACCTTGCTTTTCTATCAGTGAGGTGCTCACCATGTCCGAACACGTTTCCCGTAAACTCTCCTTCCTCGACCGCTGGCTGACCCTGTGGATCTTCGCCGCCATGGCTCTGGGGGTTGGTCTCGGATACTTCGTTCCCGGCACGGAATCCTTCATCAACTCCTTCCAGGTCGGCACCACCAATATCCCGATCGCCGTCGGCCTGATCCTGATGATGTACCCCCCCTTCGCCAAGGTGAAGTATGAGGATATGCCGGAGGTTTTCCAGAACAAGAAAATACTGGGGATATCGCTGGTGCAGAACTGGCTGATCGGCCCGGTCCTCATGTTCGTGCTGGCTGCGCTGCTGCTGCCGGACAAGCCGGAGTATATGGTGGGCCTAATCATGATTGGCCTGGCGCGCTGCATCGCCATGGTCATTGTCTGGAACGAACTGGCCAAGGGGAACACCGAGTATGCGGCCGGCCTGGTGGCGTTCAACAGCATCTTCCAAGTGCTCTTCTACAGCGTATATGCCTGGTTCTTCATCACCGTCTTGCCACCGCTAGTGGGGCTCAAAGGGGTAATAGTGGATGTCAGCATCCGCCAGATCGCCGAGAGTGTCTTCATCTACCTGGGCATTCCCTGCATTGCAGGAGCCTTGACCCGTTTCATTGGCGTAAAAGTTATGGGCAAAGAACGCTACCACCGCGAGTTCGTGCCGAAAATCAGTCCGATGACCCTGATCGCCCTGCTTTTCACGATTGTTGTCATGTTCAGTCTGAAAGGAAACCTGATCGTCCAATTGCCAATGGATGTTGTACGTATCGCCATCCCACTGGGGGTCTACTTTATCGTCATGTTCCTGGTCTCGTTCTGGATGGGTAAAAAGATGGGTGCCGACTACAGCAAGACCACCACTTTGGCTTTCACCGCTGCCAGCAATAACTTCGAGCTTGCCATTGCCGTGGCAATTGCAGTTTTCGGCCTTAACTCAGGTGCGGCTTTCGCGGCTGTTATCGGCCCACTGGTGGAAGTGCCGGTCATGATCGGACTGGTAAACGTGGCCTTCTGGTTTCAGCGCCGCTGGTTCCCGGTTCAAACTTGAGGAACGTTTTGAGATACAGGAATGAGAAACTCCTTGCATAGGGATTTAAGTGCCGGATTGTTTATCCGGCACCCGGTCATATAAGGGGTCAAGATATACTACGCCCTGAAACACCCTGAGATTCTGGAGATTGTCCACCTGGCGACACGGATCATGACTCAGGAGATTACCGGTCGTCACCAGCTGTTGAAAGCCGCTTGAAGAACATGATTTCCCGGGAA
>VFJM01000294.1 GCA_009886055.1 Geobacter sp.
CAGGGCAGCGACGGCATTTTCGCCCCCGAGTCGGCCGGCAACAATTTCAAGCGCTTCATCCCAGGTTGCTTCAACCAGATTTCCATTTTTTCGGACCAAGGGAGTAGTCAGACGCTTTTCAGAATTTATGAACTGGTAGCCAAAGCGACCGCGTACACATAACTGCCCCTTATGGAAACCCTGGTTCTCGTCATAGAGTGTGGTCAGTACTTTGTTGTCTTTGACCCCCAGAGTCAGGTTGCAGCCGGTACCGCAGTAGCCGCAGACCGACGTGTGCCTGGTTAGCGCCCAGAAACGGGCTTTGTGCTTGAACGGGCGAGCCAACAATGAACCGACCGGGCACACGGAGACACAGGAACCGCAGAATTCGCAGTTCAGCCCGTCCTCAAATTCGCACCCGATCTTTGTTTCAATGCCACGGTCGATAAAGGTCAATGCGCCGTAACTGACGATTTCGTCGCAGATGCGGACACATTTGCCGCACAGAACGCAACGATTCATATCGCGTTCGATCAGCGGGTTATTGTAGTCGATTTCATGTTGGAATTTTGAGTCAACAAAGCGGTTGCTGCTGACTTGATGGTCATAGGTCAGGTTTTGAAGGTCACAGTCGCCACCCTTGTCGCAGACCGGACAATCAAGCGGGTGATTGAGCAGCAACAGCTCAAGCACCAGTTTGCGGGCCTTTATGATGTCAGGGGTGTCTGTACGAATGATCATTCCTTCGGTTGCCGGTGTCGTACAGGCGGGGATCTGGCGACCCTTCATCTGTTCGACCTCAACCAGACACATACGGCAGGCACCAAACGGCTTCAGCTTCTTGTCGTGGCACAGGATGGGAATCTTGATGCCGTTTAACTTGGCAGCATCATAGATCGTTGAATCTTTGGGTGCGGTGACCTGCTTGTCGTTTATTGTAAGATTAACCATCTAAAACCTCTGTTCGTAAGTTTAATCACCCAATCCGGTGCAGCCGGATTATACGAGGGCCATGAAGCGACAAGCGTCGTAGCAGGATTTACACTTGGTACATTTTTCCTGGTCCAGATAAGCCAACTGCCCTTTTTCCCAAACAATCGCATCAACCGGGCAGGCCTTTTTGCAGGCGCCGCACTTAACGCACTTCTCTTCCGAAACGGCCCAGAGCAACAGATCCTTGCAGCAGTTGGAAGGGCATCGTTTGTCATTTATATGAGCTTCATATTCATGCCGGAAATAATTTATGGTAGAGAGAACCGGATTTGGTGCAGTCTGCCCCAAACCGCACAGGGAAGCTTTCTTGATGGAGGCGCCCAAGTC
>VFJM01000208.1 GCA_009886055.1 Geobacter sp.
ACCTGGCGACACGGATCATGACTCAGGAGATTACCGGTCGTCACCAGCTGTTGAAAGCCGCTTGAAGAACATGATTTCCCGGGAAAGGAGTAAAACGTGAAGACACTTGGAATTGAATGGCGCCACTACGATAAGGCCGGACAGACCTGCGACCGTTGCACCTCCACCGGCGCGTCGGTCAGAAAAGTCATTTCGGAACTGAGCAGCGAACTGGCAGAAAAAGGAGTCATGGTAACCTTCACTGAAACCCTTCTCCCCGAAGAACTCATGGCCCAATCGAACATGCTCCTTTTTAACGGAGTCCCGCTGGAAACAATTCTGGACAATGCAGCGGCGGATGAAAACCACTGCGCGTCATGTTCATGTCTGACCGGTTCCGAGACCAGCTGCCGAACCGTCGAACACGAAGGGAAAACCTACGAAGAGATTCCTGATGAACTGATCCGTAAAGCCATTTACGAAGCTATCAGCAGTAACGAAGGATATGGAAGAAAGCGGCAAAAGCGCTGAGATAGTGAAGGTTGAGGACATTCCTTCCATCATGAAGTATGGAGTCATGAGTACGCCAGCGCTGGTAGTTGACGGCCAAGTCAAGTTTTCCGGCAAACTGGCGTCGGTAGCCGAGATCATGGGAATGCTGCCATGAAGCTGCTTTCCGCGTTTATGCTTCTGCTACTCGCTACCACCGCCTGGGCCGAACTCCCTTCTGCCACGGCGGCAGCCGTCAATCAGGCTCTCTCCTCCGGTAAGCCGACGGTCATCGATCTTGGCGCCCGCACCTGCATCCCCTGCAAGAAGATGGCGCCGATCCTGGAATCGCTGTCCGGCGAATACCGGGGAAAAGTCAGTGTCCTTTTCATCGATGTGCATGAGGATCTGGACGCGGCACGGAAGTTCCGCGTCCAGATGATTCCGACCCAGATATTCTTCAATGCCCAGGGGAAAGAGGTCAAGCGCCATATCGGCTTCATGGACAAACAGGATATTTTAAAAGAACTGAAGGCAGCAGGGCTCAAATGACCTTCCTGGATAACATCGAACAGATTATCACCATCTACCCGCTGGTTGCCTTCGGAGCGGTATTTTTGGCAGGAGTTCTCTCGTCTGCTTCCCCTTGCGTGCTGGCAACCATCCCGCTGGTGGTCGGTTTTGTTGGTGGCTACAGCGATGGTGATCGGAGTAAGGCGTTCCGTTATTCTCTGGTCTTTGTCCTTGGCCTGTCGCTGACATTCACAGCATTCGGCGCGGCGGCAGGATTGCTCGGAACCATGTTCGGGACTCTTGGTGGGCCGTGGTATCTGATCGCCGGAGCAATCGCCCTGGTCATGGGTGGGCAGTTGATGGGGCTATATGAGATCCACCTCCCTTTTAAGCGAGAATTTAAACCGAGGCGGGGAGGGATTGTCGGAGCCTTTCTGCTCGGACTGTTCTTCGGAGTCGTTTCCTCACCCTGCGCCACGCCGGTGCTGGTTGTGCTGTTGACGCTGGTTGCGGGTAAAGGGCAGGTACTGTACGGCATCGCGTTACTGTTCTGTTACGCCATAGGGCACTGTCTGCTGATGCTTTTTGCCGGAACATTTACCGGTTTTGTGGAAGGGTTTGTCAAGGCGAGGGGGGTGGTCAACTTTTCGCTCTGGGCTAAGCGTGTCAGCGGATTAATTGTAGCACTGGTGGGTGGGTGGTTTATCTGGCAGGGGAAAGTTTACATTTTATTGCGGTAACTATTGTCGGCGTGCGAAAGCCGCGAAACAGTACCTTGTCACCAGGGGAATTGCAGCGGCGCGATGAGTTTTTGTCGGTGAAGGATTGAGAAAGCTTCAAAGGGAGGGCCTGATTTATCCGGCCACTGTGTACGTGCCGAGAACACCTAAAAGGGATTACTCCGTAAGCTGGCAATATTCCACAACCTTTTAAATTTTTTCTTGACAAGCTTCCCCGTTGTGGCGAATATGCTTACGAACTAAGCACGTATTCAATACGTTGGTTATACGATAATACTAAACCATTCGCGAGAATGGGACGGAAAGCCTAGGGTCTCTTAGAGATAGCCGGGTCGCCGAAATATCCAGCAGATATTCGGCGACCCGGCTTTTTTTTGTGCCTTCACATTCGTACCTGCGGCAATGATGATTTCCCCTTCAGCAGGGGCAAATGCCCGCGGACAAAGCATAATTCAATACATTGGTTAAACGATAATACTAAACCATTCGCGAGAATGGGACGGAAAGCCTACGGGTCTCATAGAGAGATAGCCGGGTCGCCGAAATCTCCAGCAGATATTCGGCCCCGGCTTTTTTGTGCCATCACATCATTAAAAGGACCTTTTTGACCCATGTGCCGAATCATTGAGCTGATGTCCTTATCCAATACGCTTCGTCTTATAACCCTTTTTGTCGTTATATTATCTCTACAGGGATGTATTTCAATGAAAAGAGCTCCTGACGAATACCAGCTTGTTCCAAAATATTTGGAGGAAAATGTCGAACGAAACGAGTTTTCTGTTGCAAAAGGAGATGACGTCATTGGTCGGTTGAGATTCATCACCCTCGAAAAGGGGGATACACTACCGGATATTGCAAGGCACTTCAGCCTGGGACTCAATGGAGTCAGTGCAACTAATCCAGGGGTAGATATATGGGTGCCTGAGGCCGGAAAACGTATCATGTTGCCTCTGAGTTTTATTCTGCCGGACGCTCCCAGAAAAGGCATCGTGATCAACCTGGCCGCAATGAGGCTTTTTCAATTTAAAGGAAATAGTGAGTCACTGGCGGTGTTGACCTACCCGGTCGGTGTCGGTACCGAAGAGCGCCCCTCGCCCAGAGGCCTCATGCGTGTGGAGCGCAAGGTAAGCCGGCCGACCTGGCATGTGCCAGCCTCGATTGCCAAGGATCATCTGAAAAAAGGAGATCCCCTGCCAGCTGCAGTTCTGCCGGGACCTCAAAATCCCTTAGGAGAATACGCGCTCTATTTAAGTGCGCCGAGTTATTTGATCCATGGCACTAATAAACCGGCCAGCATTGGTCTTAGTGCAACCAATGGCTGCATAAGACTCTATCCGGAAAGCGTGAAAAAACTCTATGAGAACACTCCGGTTAAAACCTCTGTAAACATCGTTAACCAGCCATATCTCTTAGGTCTTAGCAATGGAGCGGTTTACCTGGAAGTTCATGCGCCCCTGGAAAAGCTGGACGCTGCCGAGTTTGATAAGGTATATGCAAAATTGAGAAATATTGAAAAGGAATCAGGGCGCACGCTTAACTGGAGTAAAGTTAAGAAAGTATTGGTCGAGGCCCGCGGGATTCCTGTCCCCATATTCGAGATCAGGCAAGGAAGTGGAAAAGGGGTTGCAGAACCCATGGAGGTCAAGCACCCAGGCAAATTAAATGGCAGACCGGAAATACCAGAACTGAAAACAGATGCGTGGTCTGTTTTGGCGGCTGACATGCGTGACGAGATTGATGCGGTGAGGCTTTCCGCCATTATCAACCACCAGGGGCCACAAATCCCGGCAAGGGTGTTATCAAAGAACGATAGCTACAGTGTTGTCGCTGGCCCTTTCAATGATATCAGAGGGGCCAGAGATGCAATCAAACGCTTGAAAATCGATTTGGAAATAGATGGTAAATTGATTGAACCTTTCAAGCGAGAGAGAGGAGGTGATAAACGATGAAGAGGAATCTATTGGTGATCTCAATGATGCTTGTTCTTGCCGCTACTTTTGGCGGTTGTGCAACAACAGGTGACCTTGAGAAAGTTCAGTCGCAGCAAATGATGACTGGTGCAAAAGCTGATCAGGCAGCACAGG
>VFJM01000256.1 GCA_009886055.1 Geobacter sp.
ACGTTGGTCACGTTCAACGTTACGGTTTCTACGGCTGACCAGTTGCCGGCTGCATCGCGAGCCTGGACACCGAGAGAGAAGTTGTTGGGCGCGGTCTCGAAATCGTTATGGGCACCGGCAGCAATGCCGGCAGCGGTGATGCTGATCTGGCCGTTCGCCCCGATGGTGAAGAAACCGTCGTCGCTGGTCGTGCCGGTGACGGTGCCATTGTTGAAGCGGAAGCCGGTGACCCCCCAGGCATCGGTGGCTGCCACGGTTGCGACCACAGCGTCGGTAGCCTGGTTCTCGACGTAGCTGAATTTCTGGCCGACTGTGACTACAGGGGCGGTGATGTCTAAACTTCCTGCATTGACGGTGACGTTCAGGGTGACGGTCTCGGCGGCGGACCAGTGGCCGGCCGCATCGCTAGCCTCTATGCCGTAGAGGAAGGAGTTGGGCGTCGTGTCAAAATCGTTCTGCGCAACTCCGGCGGCTGCGCCGGCAGCGGTGATGCTGATCTGGCCGTTGTCAGCTATGGTGTAGAAACCGTCGGCGCTGGTAGCAGTGCGGGTGTCGCTGAAGTGATAGCCGGAGATCCCGACGTCGTCGGTGGCGGCAACGGTGGCGACTACGTTGCCGGCAAGCTGATTCTCGGCGTAGTTGAAGGTCTGGCCGACGGTGACAACCGGGGCTATCTCATCCACGTTGATGACGTTGAGGGTGACGTTCTCGGCAGCCGTTGACGAATTGCCGGCGGCATCTCTGACTTCTATGCCGTAGGTGAAGCTGTGGGGTGCGGTCTCAAAATCGTTTTGGGCAACACCGGCTGCGACGCCGCCGGCGGTGATACTGATCTGACCGTTGTCAGCTATGGTGTAGAAACCGTCGGCGCTGATAGCGGTGTGGGTGTCGCTGAAGTGGAAACCGGTCACCCCGACGTCGTCGGTGGCGGCAACGGTGGCGACTACGTTGCCGGCAAGCTGATTCTCGGCGTAGTTGAAGGTCTGACCAACGCTGACAATCGGCGCCGTGACGTCAACACTGTATCCTTCGGTGGCGGTACCTGTAGTGCTGGGGTTGCCGGCCGCATCTGGGCTGGTGGTGATGCTGGCATCGATGACATGGTCAGCGTCGGCTACCAGGTCGCTACCGGCTACGTCAATACTGAAGGTCTTGTCGTCAAGGACCAGACCGGTGGAGTTATGGCCGTTGACCGTCACTGTGACCGTGTCGCCGGCTTGGGCATCGCCGCCGGCCGTGCCGGTGATCGCCACGTTGCCTTTCGCTTCGGGAATGTTGATGGTGTTGTCGGTGGTGATGCTGTTAAGGATGATTGTCGGTGTCGGGGCAGTGATGTTGACAGTGTAACCTTCGGTGTCGATTCCCGTGCTGGATGTGCCGGCGCCGTCATAGCTGGTAATGCTGGCGTCGATGACATGGTCGCTGTCGGCTACCATGTCGGCACCTGCTACGTCGATGCTGAAGGCCTTGGTGGTAACGGTGCCGGTGTAGTCATGACCATTGACCGTCAGAGTGACCGTGTCGCCTACCTGGGAGTTGCCTCCCACCGTGCCGGTGACCGCTACGTTGCCTTTCGCTTCGGCGATGTTGATGATGTGGTCGGCAGTGACACTGGCGTCAAGGGTTATCGTCGGTGCTAATGGGTCGGTTATGTTTACTGTTTTTTGACCGGCTCGATACACAGATGGTCGTGGCGTGACCAACGGCACCACCGGGTCCTCGGTTTCTATCAGTTGCTCACTCGGCATGGGAGTGCCTAGCCCCGGTCCCTTGCCGGTCGATTTAGGTGTCTGTGCCGGCGATGGTGGCACATCGATCGAGACAACGGGTTCATGTTCCTCGGGTGTTGACGTGTCCGCGTCTTCCAGAGGTTTTTGGGCGTCGATATGTTCGCTCACTACCCTCAAACTGCCAGCTTTAGCAAGGTTGGTGACACCAACCATTTTAAAAAGATCACCCAGGGTGCCCTTGTTATCGCTGCCGGGATCGGTGGGGTCGTAGGCGCTGCTGTTGTTGTCAATAAAAACAACGGGGTGGGAGGGGTCGCTTACGGCGTCAAGGGCGCCATTTGGTATTATGACAAATGTTCCATCGGAAAAGTTCAACAATAAATCGACATCCGCTACATCAACGGATTTGAGCTTTGCTTCGCAGTCGGGGATGGTAATTGTTCCGTCCGGGGCGACCAAGGAACGCTCAATCTGATGCCCTTGATCAGGCCCGTTAATCACTGCTTTTCCTTTTTCGCTATCAGTCTCATTTGCCATATAAACCTTTCATGCCAACTTTCTTTACAACTCACAAAGAAAGAAGTAACAGTCTCGCCTCAACTTCTCGCAATCTGAACCAGTACACACAAAACAAAAAACAGCACCAAATCCGGGAAACCAGAGGCACCTGCTTTTCATAAAAAATAATTCCGGCTACGGGCTGTTACTTTTTATACGCAAATCGAGAGAGTCTCTTAATCTCTGCTGTTCATTCACCTGCATGGCGAGCAATTTATGCGATTCCTTTGCATCAGCAGCCATATGAACCATCAATTCGGAAATTTGGGTGCGGATCTCATCGTTACCGTTCTCCATAGTATTGAAAATGGTACCGAGTTGCCTGCCAAGCTGCTGCAGTTCACTGCGGAAGTTATTGCTCGACTCAGTCTGTTCAGTAAGTGTACGCAACATATCAGCACGCTGTTTTTGAAAGTCATCGATTTCAGAGGAGTGCGCTCGCTGTTTCAGGCGCGTCGCTTCGGTTAACCTTTCTTCGATTTTATACGAATCGAGGGTATCTCTTAATCTCTTCTGTTCATCCACCTGCATGGCAAGCAGCTTGTAAGATTCCTTAGCATCGCCAGTCAGATGAACTGTCAGTTCGGAAATCTGGGTAAACATCTCACCGTTACCCTTTTCCATAACATTGAAAACAGTGCCGAGTTGTCTGCCAAGCTGCTGCAACTCGCTGCGGAATTTATTGCTGGCTTCATTCTGTTCAGTAAGTGTCCGCAACATATCGGCACGCTGTTTTTGAAAATCATCTATTTCAGAGGAGAGTGCACGTTGCTGAGCGCGTGCTGATTCGGCCAACCTTTCTTCAATTTTAAATGAATCGAGA
>VFJM01000107.1 GCA_009886055.1 Geobacter sp.
TATTACCAACCTAAGGGGCGTTTTCAAATGGCGGTGTAGCTCAGTTGGCTAGAGCAAGCGACTCATATTCGCTAGGTCCGGAGTTCAAATCTCTGCACCGCCACCATTATCCAAAACGCCCTGAGATTTTCAGGGCGTTTTTTATTTAAAGCACTTAATGCATGGGGGTATAACGTGATTGATATCAATTTTGATAAAATGGGGGGGTTGATCCCGGCAGTCATCCAGGACTATCAGAACGGTGAAGTTCTGATGGTGGCTTTTATGGATAAAAAGACCCTTGATTTGACTTTGAAGGACGGCAAGACCTGGTTCTTCAGCCGTACACGCAACAAGTACTGGATGAAGGGCGAAGAGTCGGGCAATACCCAGGAGGTAATGGAAGTACTGACCGACTGCGACGCCGACACTGTCGTCATCAAGGTGAAGCAGAACGGCCTTGCCGCCTGCCACACCGGCAACCGCAGCTGTTTTTATGTCAAGTGGGAAAACGGCCAGTGGGTGGAACACTCCAACCCGCTGTTTGACCCCAATGAAGTCTACAAAAAAGCTTAATTCAAGGAAGGTGTACCATGTCAAATATTCTGAATTTCGGCATCCCCAAAGGGAGCCTTGAAGACGCGACCGTCGCCCTGTTTAAAAAGGCCGGCTGGCAGATCAGCATCTCCTCCCGCAGCTATTTTCCCGGGGTTGACGATGCAGAAATGAACTGCAAGCTGATCCGCCCGCAGGAGATGGCCCGGTACGTTGAACGCGAGACCATTGATGCCGGTATTGCCGGCCGCGACTGGGTGCGGGAAAATGACTCCGATGTGGTTGAAGTCTGCGAAATGGTCTATTCCAAAGTTTCCAGGCGCCCGGCCCGCTGGGTGCTGGTAGTCAACGGCGATTCAAAGGTGCAGAAGCCTGAAGATCTTCACGGTGCCACCATTTCCACCGAACTGGTCGGCTTTACCACACGTTATTTTGCCGAACGGAATATCCCGGTCAACGTTGAATTTTCCTGGGGTGCCACCGAGGCTAAAGTCGTTGACGGACTCTGCGACGCCATCGTCGAAGTGACTGAAACCGGCTCAACCATAAAAGCAAATGGGCTGCGCATCGTCTGCGAACTGATGGAATCTGTACCGGTTCTCCTGGCAAGCAAAACAGCCTGGGCAGATCCCTGGAAGCGTGCGAAGATCGATCAGATCGCTACTCTGCTGAAGTCGTCACTGGCAGCCGAGGGCATGGTCGGCCTGAAAATGAATGCTCCGGCAGAAAAGGTCGATGCGATCACCCGGCTGCTTCCCAGCCTCAAGAACCCGACTGTGTCGCACCTCTACAATTCCGACTGGCTCTCAATCGAAAGCATCCTGTCGGAAAAAGAGGTCCGCAGAGTGGTACCCGAGCTCATCAAACTGGGTGCCGAGGGAATTATAGAGTACCCGCTGAACAAGATTATTTAAAGAGAGACACTACCGGATAAACGGTAGTGATGGTTACGACGTATGATGGACAAGATAGAAGAACTGGAGCGGCGGTATCAGGAGCTGGAAGCGTTGCTGTCCGACCCGGCCGTTATCTCCAACCAGCCGGAGTTCCGCAAGTTTTCCCGTGAACATTCCGATCTGAGCGAACTTGTATCGGTCTATCGCCGCTACCGGAAAGTGCTGGTCGAAATAGCAGGTAACCGTGAGCTGTTGGCCGATCCTCACATGAAAGAGATGGCTGAAGATGAACTGAAAAGCCTGGGAGCTGAGAAAGAGCAGCTTGATGCAGATATCCGGCTGCTGCTGCTCCCCAAGGATCCAAATGACGACAAGAGCGTTATTCTGGAAATTCGTGCCGGTACCGGCGGAGACGAGTCAGCCCTGTTCGCCGGCGACCTGTTCCGAATGTATTCGCGCTACGCCGACACCAACCGCTGGAAGGTCGAGATCATCTCCGCCTCTGAATCCGAACGGGGGGGGTACAAAGAGATCATTGCCTCCGTCGAAGGTGTTGGGGTCTTTGCTAAGCTCAAGTACGAGTCCGGCACCCATCGCGTACAGCGCGTACCCGAGACCGAAGCTCAGGGGCGCATCCACACCAGTGCCTGCACCGTAGCCATCATGCCGGAAGCTGAAGATGTAGACATTGATATCCGTCCGGATGATCTGAAAATAGATGTGTATCGCTCATCCGGCGCCGGCGGCCAGCACGTCAACACCACCGACTCCGCCGTACGCATCACACACCTCCCGACCGGCACGGTTGTTGCTTGCCAGGAAGAGCGGAGCCAGATAAAAAACCGCGCAACCGCCATGAAGGTTCTCAAAACGCGCATCCTTGACACAATCCAGCAGGCTCAGGATTCAAAATTGGCCGCAGACCGTAAGCAGCAGGTCGGATCAGGCGACCGCAGCGAGCGCATCCGCACCTACAACTTCCCACAGGGGCGCATGACCGATCACCGTATCGGGTTGACGCTGTACCGTCTCGATTCGATCATGACCGGTGATATCGCTGAAATTACCGATACCCTGAGGGCATTTTACCAGATGGAGGCGCTTAAGGCGCAGAGCGAAGGGAATTGATCCACGGATTGCCTTAAATTTCTGCAGCAGTCAGATATCGAGGTATGCAACAGCACCGTCATGTCACACTTTCTCGATAATTACATTCAACTGACCGCCAGAGTTGATGCCCTCTGCAGCGCGATTGCAGCAACTCTGGGTGAGCAGATAACCTGCTCGGCAGGCTGCAGTTCCTGCTGCTCTTCCTTTACGATTTTTCCTGTGGAAGCTGCGGCCATGCGGGAAAAACTGAAAAGCCTGCCCGCTCGGCAGGCCGAAGAAATTCGCCGTCATATTTCTGAACATGCCGATGATGAGCGATGCCCGCTCCTGTCCCACCACCACTGCCTGCTGTATGAAGCCCGCCCGATCATCTGCCGGACCCATGGACTACCAATCATCTATACTGCAAACGGCGAACACAAAAGCGACTGCTGCCCGCTTAACCTGACCGAAACCGAATCTATCTCCGGCTCAAGCGTGGTCGATCTTGACAAGCTCAATACGCTTCTGGTAGCGGTCAATTCCATCTATCTGTCACAGACTGAAACCATTGAAACCGAGCTGCGCCTGACTATCGCCGAAGCGCTTGTCAAAAAATAAACCAAAAACATTCAACCGCCAATGAACGCAGATATACGCTGATATATCAGAGGCTTAGAAATAATGCTGGTTTAAACCAGGTGAAGGGGCAAAGGTGGCTTATTTCAGGCTGGTGATGTAACTGCGGACGCCGTCCAGAATGCCTTCGGCTGCCATCTCCTGGTAGCCAGGGTCTTTCAGCCGGGATTCTTCGACAGCGTTAGAGAGGAAGGCGGTTTCTACAAGGATACTTGGCATGGATGCTCCCACCAGAACGTAGAAAGGTCCCTGTTTGACCCCCAGATTTTTGACGTCGCTGTGGAGGGAGCGGATTTTTTTATGGAGGGCCTTTTGAACTTCATCGGCCAGATGAGCCGAATCGTTCAATTTGTAGTTTGCCATCAGATCGAACAGAATCGCCTGCAGCACGCTGACCTTTTCGAGTGACGTACCGTTCTCCTTGGCAGCCAGTTGCGCTACCTTGTCGGTCTTGGCCAGGTTGAGATAATATGTTTCAATTCCGGCCGCAGAACGATTGAGCGCAGCGTTGGCATGCACAGACAGGAACAGGTCGGCTCCCACCTTGTTGGCAATGGCGGTACGCTCCTCCAGCGGAATAAAAACATCGGTCGAGCGGGTCATGACGACGTCCACCCCCAACTCTTCCCTGAACAGCTCCCTCAACTTGAGCCCTATCGCCAGCACCACGTCTTTTTCCTGAATTCCGTTCGGACCGACCGCGCCCGGATCATGCCCACCGTGACCCGGATCAACTACAATCCGCCTTATTTTTGAGATGGACGGCTTTTTGGGCGGCCGGGACTTTTTCTCTGCAACAGCAGGCATCTCCTCAAGCTTCGGCACCACAACCCGTTCGGGCATGGCAGTGATCGACGGCTCCAGACGCGATATCTCCGGCGGTCGTTCGCCGCGGACGTCTATGACCAGCCGTGCCGGATCAGACAGGGGAAAAATTTTATAGTCCTTGATGTTTTCTGTATCCAGCACCACCCTCACCACGTCACCCTTGTACTGACCGATCCGGGCACCTTTCAGCAAGCCGTCTCCGATGGTGATATCCTTGACATCCTTCCCCATACGGGTCTGCTTCAAGTCGATATAGACCCTCCCCGGCTTACCGGGAGCGCCTTTACCGAGTTCATGCGCTTCCCAGGTGACATCCCGATCAAGTTCCAGCGAGATCCGCGTGTAATCGGGGTTCGACCAGTGCTTCACCGCATTCAGAACAGCCGAAGGGCGCGTGGTAGCCGGTGTCTGTTCGCTGGATATCACCTTTTTTTTCTTGGCCGCCAGAGCCGGAAACGGCTGCAGCAGACAGGAAATCACGAGACAGGTTAGTATGTAAAGGTATCGATTCATGAGGGCGCTTTGTCTGTATGCCGAGTCTGTATGAAAACGTAACGTGCTCTTGTAGCAGAAATCCCTGTTTTTAACAACTGATGCTAACGCCCCTTATATGGAGGCTTTGCAGAACCGCGTGAAGGGGCACCACTGCCGGTGCGTTCGCCGCGCCCGCCCCCACCGCTGCCGGAAGATCCTGCTTTCTTGAAGTTTTTGGGAGGGGCATCTTTCACAACGATCAGGCTGTCACCGAGCTTGGCTCCATTCAGCAGATCGACCGCCTCTCTCGCTTCCTCTTCGGTCGACATCCTGACGTACCCACACCCCCTCGATTCACCGGAAACGGGATCGGCAACCAGATGCACAGACGTAACCGTACCCACAACGGAGAACAGCTTCCGCACTTCATCTTCCGTGACCGTACCTGAGATGTGCCCCACATAGATCTCTATACCCATTTATAGTTTCCTTTCATGCTATCCGGCAACCAAAATATACCCGTTTTTTTCAATTATCCATCTCAGCCAAACCGGGAAATCCTGCCACGCACCGCCGTAATTCCGAATTGCAGCGGCTTTTCTTCAGGCACCCGCGACCGGAGTCCCCGGTTCGCAGCTCTCTTTACCAGTCAGGGCACGAAACAGATCTCATGCGGGAGAAAAGTGGACGGCCGGAAAATGCTCCATGGCTTTTTGCAGGGTATCAGAGAGATAGCGGCGGAGGTACATACTGATAGATATAAAGTTCAATTTTATTTTTGTAAACACATTGTTTTAAATCGTTGTTTGTCAGTTGCGCGGCATGTACGGTTCTTGCGATAGCAACAATCCTCCGAACCGACTGAAGCGGGTTTTGCACCCATTTGCAGTGGCTTACACATTTAGTTGCATACGTTAATTAACATTTGCTATTTTATAAAACATGTGTTTAAACATAAGCACATTAACTTCCATCCAGTATAATTTTTCATCTAAAATTTCAATGCCTATAGGTCAGGGGGAATATATGTCCGCTCTCATCGCTTCCATCTCTCGGTGGTTTACGTTCGCAGGAATTTTCGGGCTGTGCTTGTTTGCAGGCGGCTCTGCCGTTGCCGCCGAACCTTTGAAGAAGCTTCAGGACGTTGCCGCATGGGAAGCCCATGGCCTGGGCAGTGCCATTCTGATCAACGTAACTGTTGCTAATAATCGTTTTTCAGGAAAACTGCAGGTAAAGAACATTCCTGATGAGCTTATTCCGGAGGTTATTGGCTTCAAGTCAGATGACCAGCGGTTGTACAACATCGCCTTGATTTATCCGGGCAAGAGCATGGTGTCGCTTGTTCCTGCATTGAAAGAGTCAGCGGTTGCAGATATGGAGCTGCCTCAACTGGTTGTGCTGCTGACTCCTCCGGCAAACGCGGGCGCAAGCATTCAGTTGCCCGGTCAGGTCGGAGTGGTAAAAATGCCTTTCGATGGCGGCACTACTATCAAGCTTGATGCCGGCGCTACCGTTATCGCACATGGAAATCTTGGCGGACAGACGGCGGCGCTGCTTCACGCGGTTGGCGCACCGTCGCGCGATATTACAGTGTCCGGAAAGATCGACGCGCGGATACTCAGCGGGACCGGCCTTAAAAATCCGCATTTACAGAGCGAGCTGATCAACGGGATCGACCTGAAGTTGACATTGACTGCTCTGGCGATTGATCGCACACCTCCGTATCTGTCCTTCGGTACCAGCACTCTGAAAATGAAGGGGGTCTCCGGCAAGATTGCATCAGGTATCGCAACGAGCCTGGCGGTTAACGTCGGCAGCGGCGTACACTTTGATAACGTGACCATAAACCGTGATCCGGTAAAGCGCCTGATCACCATAACCAGCAACTCTGCCCCGGCCGCCAATTTCCTCACGTTACCCATCGCAGACGCCGCCATCAAGGAAGTCACGTTCCACGGCCTGATTGACGAACAGAAGAGAGACAACGACCTGTTTACCCTGGACGGGAAATATGCCGTTGGCGGCAGTTCGCCACGTGACTTTACCGCTACCTTGTCGGGCGGCACACCCGCCCGGTATGCGGTAACCGTGCAGACAAACACCACGCTTGGCAAGTTGATGGGATGGTCGGCGCCGGGGCTTGACGCCCTGGTGCTCACGGACGTTTCCTTCGGCAACGGCTATATTCAGGGGAATCTCAGTCTCAAGGGGATGAACTTTGTCGTTGTCCTGTTCAAAGGTGGAGGACAGACGAAGTATAATGCCGCTTTTCTCTCCACCGATACCTTCACTCTGTCGAAATTGGTGACCGGATTGCAGGGGACGCCGCTGGCTGATCTTGATCTGTCCCGCCCCGGTTTCGTGCTGGTACCGCCGGAGAACGTCGGTGCCGCCGTCAAGCTGCCCGACGCGGTGTCGCGCCATTTCGGCATGCCGGCGCTTGATTTGAAGCATGGGCTCAATGTGATTGCTCATGCCGCTGTCCACGGGTCAATGGGGGATCTGCTCCAGAGCGTCGGCCTGTCTTCATCGAAACTGCTGATCACCGGCAATCTCGACCCCGCCATTCTTGCCGACAGCGACAGGCCGCTGACCGATGCGTTCATCAACGCCATCAGCCTGCAGATGCTCCTGCCGGCCGCGGCGACCGATCGCAAACCGCCATACCTGGCGTTCGGCGCCAGCACACTCATGATAAAGGGGGTCTCCGGCAAGATTGCTTCCGGAATTTTGACGAGCCTGGCAGTCAATGTCGGCAGCGGTGTACACTTCGATAAAGTGACCATAAATCGCGACCCGATAAAGCGCCTGGTTACGATTACCAGCGCCGTTACAACTCCGGGCGCTACATTTATCACGCTACCCATGGCAGACGCCGCCGTCACTGATGTTGCGTTTCATGGTCTGATCGATGAGCAGATACGAGCTAACGACGTATTCACCCTTACCGGAAAATATGCTGTTCACGGCGGTTCGCCACAGGACTTTACCGCCACCCTCTGGGGCGGCGCGCCAGCTCAGTACCTGATAACGCTTCAGACCAAAACAACCTTGGGGCAGTTGATGGGGTGGTCGGCAGCCGGACTTGACGAAGTGGTGCTTACAGAAGTTTCCTTCGGCAACGGCTACATTCAGGGAAATCTCCGTCTCAAGGGGATGAACTTTGCCGCAGTCCTGTTCAAAGGCGCCGGGCAGGCAAAGAATAATGCCGCCTTCCTCTCCACCGATACCTTCCGTCTGCCGAAACTGATGACCGGATTGCAGGGGACGCCGCTGGCGGATCTGGAACTGGCGCGTCCCGGCTTTGTGCTGGTGCCGCCGGAGAATGCCGGTGCCGCTGTCAAGCTTCCCGAAGCGGTATCCCGCCACATCGGCGCTCCGAAAATAGATTTGAGAAAAGGGCTCAATGTGTTCGCCAACGGAAATGTCTACGGAGAACCGGCGCTGCTTCTAGACAAACTCGGCATTAACCCGACAGGGCTGCCGGTCACCGGCACGCTTGATCAGTCCATCTTCTTAAATATCGATGGCGCGGCCCTGGTCCAGCCTTTCCTCGATGCCCTCGACCTGCGTCTGGCGCTGCCGAAGTTTACGCTGCCCGGCATCGCACACAACATCACCGTCAGCAATGGCTATCTGGCCTTGAAAGGCATCACCAGGGGAATCGACACGTCTGTTGCCACGAAACTCACCGTCACGGCCGGTGGAGCACCCCTGGTTTTTGACGCCAGTCTGCGCATGGTCAAGGCGGCGAGCGGCGACACGGTCAGCATGACCGGTGATTATCCCGGAGCCTGGAACAAGCCGTTTGGTCTCAGCTGGCTCAACATCAACAACGTAAAAATTGCCGGTTCGCTGGGCGCAACAACCAGCACGCTGGCACTAGCCGGTACAACCGACGTGGGCAACGTTAAGCACCTCACCGTCTCTCTCGACCTGGCCACCAAGGGTAATGGCGAGACCGACGTGGCGCTGCAACTGACGGGCGCCGATATCTCGCTGGCCGATATTCCGAAGCTCTCAACGATTCCACACAGTGGCGATCTGAAATTCCGTGATCTTCTGATCTCCTCGCGGGCTATCGGCGGAATCTTGAAAAGCACGAGACTGCCGTTGCTGCACGATGTGCATGCTGTCGCGTTTGAGCATGCAGGTCACTGGAATCTGGCGGCCATGCTAGGCGACGTCGATCTGTCAAAACTGATGGCGCTGCCGACATTCGCCCGGCCGGTTCTGGGCAAGGTGAAATTCGGCAGAACGGTACTTCTGATCAGCCCTGCCAGCATCGGCGGCCGTGTCGGCGATTTGCCGTCGGCGGTCCGGACGCACCTTGTGGGTATCTTCGGTTCCCCGGATGGCGTGATGCGTACAACGGGCGGCGTCAACCTCATTACACAATTTAATCCCTCCTCCATGGGGGCGGCCGTAACAACCTTCCTGCCGCCAGGGCAAACAGTGGCGCTTCAGGGGAGTGTCGGCGGCGTTGTCGGCGACGAAGCTCCATCACTCGCGCTCTCCGCGACAATTCCTGCGGTTGCCCTGCCATCCTCGCTCGGCTTCATTAAGCTCCCCTCCAACGCCCGGACGGCGTTCTTCATAAACCTGACGCAAACCAACGCAAGCGCAGGCATCGAGATCGAGGCGATAATCGGCGCCAGAATGAACAAGCAGACGGTGAACTTCGATTCTACGATTGCTTTCGAGCTGGACAATCAGGGGGGCATCGCCGTAGACGTGCAGGGAAAATCCCTCAATCCGTGGCGCAATGTAATGGGCATAAACGGCTTGACGCTGGACACCGGCAGCCGCATCGAACTTAAGACCGCCGCAACTTCCGAGATGACGCTCACATTCGTCGGCAAAACGCACATCGGCTCCCGTGAAGCCGATGTGACCGGCAGTGCAAGCATCCTTGGCGGCGTGGTTGACAAGGGGGCATTCGAGGCCAAGCTGAGTGAACTGACTCTCTCGGACATAGTGGCACTCTTTAATGATGCTGTTCAGGCGGGTGGCGGCCAGCCGGTCAAGGCCGATTTTCCCGCCGCAAAGTTCACCAAGGTCGACATCGCCTTTGCCTCGCCGGGCGCCAACGTACCGGAAATGGGGCTGCCCAATGGAGGCACCCGACTGGCGGGAGACTTGTGGTTCCTGTTAAAAGACAAGCCGCTCACCAGAGTCAAGGCTCAGATATCGGAATCAAGCCTTGTCATGAGCGGTGACATCGGTGACTTCACCCTCGGCCCTGTAGCCTTGAGAGGCAACAGCCTGGACATCAACGCACAGACCAGGCCTCCGCAGCCTCCCCAATTCAAGATTCGCGGTGCTGCGACGATCATGGGCAAGCATGTCTCCGGAGAAATAGAAGCGGGACTCGAAGAAACGGCGGTCGTTTCTTCACTCGATCTCGGCGGATTGCTCAACCTTGATCTGAACGCCAACTTTGGCACACCTGCCTCAGGTCTTGATGCCGGCGCGCTGGCAACGCAGGACATGGCGCTGAACGCCAGCCTGAAATCCGACATCGGCGCATGGTTGCGCGGTGAGGGCAAAAAAGCTGTTACCGCAGTTTTTGATTCCGTCGGCAGAGATATCATAAAACTTACCGCAGATCTTGAGACCGCCAAAAAGAAGGTCGATTCGCTAGACGTGGAGATCCGCAAGGCGCGCGAACAGGCGAATGCAGGTGCAAAGACGGTCGATCAGCAAATAGCGCAGGCTCAGAAAAAGGTCGATGATCTGGCCGGACGAGTGAAAGCTCTCAATAAAGATATAGCTTCGGAAAAAGATGATATCCATGGCTGCAACTATTCCGTAAATATTTGTTACTGGTGGAACTGGAAGGGGCATTGCACCAAACATAAAGACGTGCCGGATGTCGCGCGCGATGCCGAGTGCGAAGTAAACAACGGACGCCATGCCGCCACCATTGCAGCTGACGAGGCAGCACTGAAGACCGCGCAGACAGCAAAAGCGGCTGCCGATGTGGTATTTGCGGGACTCAAAAAAGGAGAAAAGGGGGTTGATATTGCGTCCCTGGATCCCGAAGTCATCGTACTGGAAGCCGCTCTGGTCACAGCCAACCTTACGTTGGACGCTGCTAAAACGCTGGCTAAAGGGGCCGAATTGGGCGTCGAACAATTGAAGGCCGGCCTCAAGACGCTGGACCGTCTCGATACCTTCAAACTGACGGGGAGCTCGATTAGCGGAAGTTTTAAAAAAGCGGTAGCGGGCAAGCCGGTTGTGCTCGGCCTGGAATTTGAGGCCGCAGGCAAGCCGCAGCACCTGCGGCTTGCGCTCAGCCTGACCAATCCGGAGTATAACGCCACCCAGATGGATACTCTGGCTTTCCTCGTAGCCAAGGCAGCCGTGGAAGCACTTCCCGGCGCTGCCCCGGCCGTCACGCATCTGCTCAATGACGCGTTCAAGGCCCGACACGGGAAGGCCGATAGCGAAGCTGATAAGGCGGCCAAGGACAATGGGCTGGAGTAGCTCTGGATGGTATGAATGTATTTAAAACAGTACTCTGTTCTGGTTGACTATCACATTTTTCAGGAATAGCGTTTCGCAGCTTTTGTGTATTCATGAAACGTATATTCTAATAGGACGGCAAAATGAAACATTGGCTGTTAACAGCAGGAATCTCATACGCTCTGGTACTGTTGAGCGGATGTGCAACTGTTCCTTTTCAAGCGGCTGACAACTCCGGTATTTCTCCGGAGCTCCACGTCGAGGATATATTCCCGAAAACATCTGTTGCCGGGCTTCCCGATCTGGCGATCAGAAACGGAGTTAGGGCTCTTGGCGAGAGGGACTTCGCTACGGCATCTTCCCAGTTTAACCAGGCGCTCAGGTACGACCCCCGTAATTCCTATCTCCAGTTTTTGAACGGCCTTTCATATCATATGCGGGCTGAGGCGGGTGAGGAGGGACAGTATGAGTCTGCCAAACTCGGCTACGAATTGGCCCTGAAGTTCGACAAAAGCAACCATCTTGCGGCGCAGCAGCTCGCACGCTACTATCTCAAGAAGCAGAACTACAAGCTGGCACAGGAATATTTCGCACATTCCCTGCTGTATCAACCGGACAATTCTGAACTGCTGTACGGTTTGGCTAAATCATCATATTATCAAGGTGATCTGGAAACCGCCTTCGGTGCGATCTGCCGGGCAAAAGAACTCGGGCCGAATAATTCGGGAATTATCGGCGGTCATGCCGTGATTTCTGCTGCACTTGGAGAATTCAATTCTGCAGGTTCGCTACTTGCTGAATTCAGAACCATCGAACCGTCGAGTCCGAGGGTGAAACGAGTTGAGGAAAGGATTCACGAATGGCAGGAGTTGTATAAATCACAACAGAGAAAGCTCGTTGTTGCAGCAGCAACCGGCACGGATGATTCGTCAGTCCCCCTGCCGCTCGATATCAAAACGGAAGAAAAAGTCGATCCACAGAGCCTCATTCCTGATCAAAAAATGGTTGTAATTGACGTCACCATGATTCGAACCGAGGAAGATGAAAGTACCAACAGAGGTGTAAATCTTCTTAATGGCCTTAAGCTTCAGTTTGGCGGGGATCTTTCACTTTCCTCTTCAGCCTCGTCAGGAGCCTCGGATAAATTTTCACGTAATATTACCGGCCTGATTACAATTCCTCAGCTGCAATATAACCTGAATATCTTCAACTCCAGCACCAACAGGAATGAAATCCTGGCTCGTCCAACAATTATCGCCCTTGATGGAAAGGAGTCTAAATTCTTCGCCGGGTCAACTCTGAACGTGGCCGTTTCAGGAAACGATTCCCCCGGAAGCATAGAAAAGGTTGAAACCGGTATCACCCTGCAAGTGACTCCGACCTTTCTGCCAAATGGATCGATTCAGCTTAGCCTGATGGTGAGCCGTTCATCTTTTGAAACGGAAGCTGTCGGAAACTTTCAGGAGAGTGTCAAGGTTTCAAAAAATGAGGTTACTGCAAACGTAATCATGAAATTCAGCCAGACTCTGGTGCTGAGCGGACTCCGTGAGAAAGAAATCGTCGAGGGGAAAACCGGGGTGCCGATACTCATGGATATTCCGCTTGTGCAGTACTTCTTCTCAAACAAAAAAACCAGCGACATCCACAAATCAATCCTCATCTTCCTGACCCCGAGGCGCGTCCTTCCCGGCGTCAACATTTCCGACGACGCCGAGACGGGAGATAATAACTTGAAATCGCTCAAGGAATTCAGAGAAAGGAATAGCTACCTGTTCAAGACCGGCGACAATCTGAGCCATATCATGAGGCATGCGGAAAAACACCAGGTGGTGCAGGAAATCAGAAATTCCGATCTTTTTGATACCGTCTGGTGGGGCGATTTAGACTCCCTCAACACCATGATAAGACGGTCGGTCAGCTTTCTGTATTACTAAGTAGTTTCCGGCCGGATACCAACACTCTCACACCATCCGCTTCAGCTCGTCGAGCAGGTTGAGCGCCTCCAGCGGGGTCAGGGTGGCGATGTTGAGCTTCTTCAGGCGTTGGCGCAGCTGATCCTCGCTGGTTTCGAACAGCGAGAACTGCGGCGACGGCTCGCGGGGCGGCTTCTTGCTGCTCTTGGCCAGACGCGGCGCCCCCTCCTCGAATTCACCGTTCTCGAGGTTGCGCAGGATCTCCTTGGCGCGCTCGATCACGTCGGACGGCATCCCCGCCAGACGGGCCACCTGGATACCGTAGGAATGGGACGCTCCGCCGGGGATGATGGTGCGCAGGAAGATGATCTGATCGTTCCACTCCCGTACCGCCACCGTGAAGTTTTTGATCCGATCGCGGGTGGTGACCAGCTCGGTCAGTTCGTGGTAATGGGTGGCGAAGAGGGTGCGGCTGCGGCAGGTGGGGGTGTCGTGGATATATTCCGCCACCGCCCAGGCGATGGAGACACCGTCGAAGGTCGAGGTGCCGCGGCCGATCTCATCCATGACAATCAGGCTCCGGGGGGTGGCATTCCTGAGGATTCCGGCCGCCTCCATCATTTCCAGCATGAAGGTGGACTGACCGCGGGCCAGGTTGTCACCGGCGCCGACGCGGGTGAAGATACGGTCGGCGATGCCGATGCGCGCCTCCGATGCCGGGACGAAGCTGCCGGCCTGGGCCATCAGGGTGATCAGCGCAACCTGACGCATATAGGTCGATTTGCCGGCCATATTGGGGCCGGTAATCATCAGCAGCTGGTTGCTGTCTCCGTCCAGCAGGGTGTCGTTCGGAACGAAGCGTTCCCCCAGCTTCATCGCCTCGATCACCGGGTGGCGTCCGTCGCGGATATCGATGACGTCCGAATCGTCCACCAGCGGTTTGCAGTAGCTTCGTTCACCGGCTATCGTCGCCAGCGAGAGGAGTACATCCAGGATCGCCAGGCCATCAGCCGTCCGGGCGATCCGTTCGGCCTGACCGGCTACGAGTTCGCGAATCTCCTGAAACAGGGTGAACTCCAGGGTGCAGATCCGCTCCTCAGCCCCCAGCACCTTCTCTTCGTAGTTCTTCAACTCCAGGGTGACATAGCGTTCGGCGTTGGCGAGGGTCTGACGACGGACGTAATCAGCCGGTACGGCCGCCAAGTTGCTTTTGGTGACCTCGATCGAATAACCGAACACCCGGTTGTAGCGGATTTTGAGCGTCGAGATGCCGGTCCGAGCCCGTTCCTGGGCCTCCAGCCGGGCGATGAACCCCTTCCCTTCGCTGCTGATCGCGCGCAGCTCGTCCAGTTCGGCATGGTAACCGGGGGCGATGATCCCCCCTTCACGAAGCGAGAACGGCGGGGATTCGATGATTCCGCGCGACACCAGCAGACAGATGTCGTCCAGAGGGTCAATGGCGACCCGCAGCGACTGCAGCAGCGAACCCTGCACCCCGGTCAGCCGATCCAGCAGGGGTGGCAGGTGGACCAGCGAATCATGCAGTGCCCGAAGATCGCGCCCACCGGCGCTGGCCATGCCGATGCGGCCGTTCAACCGCTCCAGATCGGCGACGTTTTTCAAGCGCGCGGTTAACTCTTCACTCAGACCGGGCGACTCAAGCAGCTCTTCGACCGCATCCAGCCGCTCCCTGATCGGATTCAGCTCGATCAGGGGATAGCTGAGCCACTGTTTCAGACGTCGGGCGCCCATGGCGGTACCGGTGCGATCCAGACACCCCAGCAGTGAACCGGCGCGCTTCCCCTCTGCCATACTGGCGGTAATCTCAAGATTGCGGCGGGTGGCAGGGTCCAGGGCCAGATGCTGGCTCCGCCTCGATACAAGAATATCGCGAATATGCGGCAGCGCCGCCTTGCGGTTTTCACGCAGATAATAGAGAGCGGCGGCGGCGGCCAGCAGGGCGGCAGGCGCCCCCTCCAGTCCGAGCGCTTCGGCCGAGGCGGCCCCGAAATGGCCGCAGAGCAGCGTCGTTGCATAGTCGCGGTCATAGATCCAGGCCGGGGCCCGGGAGACTATCCGCAGGCTCAGAAATGAGCGGAGATCGGGCGGCAGAGTTTCTCGGTCAAGGGAGTCGGAGAGCAGAATTTCACGCGGATTGACCCCGACCGCTTCGGCCAGCGCGGCAGCAGTTCCGGTCAGCTCCGTCGCCCGGAACTCGCCGGTGGAGACATCCAGCCAGGCGCATCCCCAGCTGCCGCCCGGCGCTTCGCAGAGTGCCAGCAGATAATTATTTTCATCAGGGACAAGGCTCTCGGACTCGATCAGAAGACCGGGAGTAACGACTCTGACGACCTCACGCCGGACTATTCCCTTGGCCTGCTTCGGGTCTTCAACCTGTTCGCAGATTGCCACCTTGTGGCCGGCTTCAATCAGCCTGGCAACGTAGGGGGCGGCCGAATGGTAGGGAACGCCGCAGAAGGGTATCTCGTCGCCGCTCCCCTTGTTGCGGGAGGTCAGGGCGATATCCAGCAGGCGAGAGGCCAGCAGGGCATCGTCCAGAAACATCTCGTAAAAATCCCCCATGCGAAAAAAAAGGATCGCATCGGGATAGCCCGACTTGATCTCCAGATATTGCCGCATCATAGGGGTTTGCTCTGCCATTGTGAACCAGCCTCTTTCATGATAAACACAGAGGTGCGTTTGTAACACAGGGAGTCCGTTTTTTCAAGGTACACGGCCGCACCTCCCGTAGATGTTTTTTCAGCAAGGCTTGCGTTTCCGGCAATCAGTGCTACAATATACCGCCTGGCATTCCACACCTGCTGCCAGTCTGTTGCGGGCCGTTTACTAACCATTCCCGAGGAATTTTCCATTGAAACACAGACATGCTTCTTTTCTGTTTTTCTGCATCATTGGCCTGTCCAGCCTGTTGAAAGAAATTCTGCTTCATGCTGCGGATGAGGAAGAAGGGCGTCAAATTCTGAGGGACATCATGGTCGACCGTTTTGTGGAGGGTGATTATAATAACTATGCAACCATCCGCAGCATGAATAGCTGGCTGGCCAGACAGGGTGTGCACCCCTGATGCGTTCACCTTCCCTGCGCAGAAAATTTGTTGTCGGAACGACACTGCTGGTTTTGATCGTTGGCGTTGCCCTGGCCCTTCTGGTCCGCTATGAACTGCATAACCGCTTTGAGGAGGAACTTCACAAGCGCGGCCTGTCAGTCGCCCGCTACATTGCTGAAGCGGCTGAAATCCCGCTGATTACCGAAAACAGTATCAGCATGCAGCTGCTCGTCAACGACTACCAAAAACTCGACCAGGACATCCAGTATATCTACATTGTTGATCCCGCAGGCAATCTGGTTGCCCATACCTTCGGTGCCAGGATCCCTCTGGAGCTGATCAGAAAATCCCTTGCTCAGCCGGTCCAGCCCGGACAATTCTTTCAAATTGATTCCGATGAAGGCCTGATCTATAACGTCTCGC
The DNA here is from genome assembly GCA_009886055.1 of Geobacter sp. GTDB lineage: Bacteria > Desulfobacterota > Desulfuromonadia > Geobacterales > Pseudopelobacteraceae > JACRCG01. The sequence goes on from VFJM01000107.1 coordinate 16,332, forward strand.
AACCGATTCAGGGTGGGGGACTGGGGACCGTTCATATCGGTCTCTACGAGTCGGTTATTCAAGACAATGTTCATGGCGTCCTGCAGCGAATGTTTCCGTTTGTGCTGTTTATTCTCCTGCTGGGCATAGCGGCGGCGGTAGCCTTGGCCTCTGCGGTCACCCGGCCGATTTCCACCCTGATCGACGGTGTTCAGCGCTTCAGTGCGGGAGAACTGAACGAGCCGCTTCCCATCAACTCGCAGGATGAAATCGGCCAACTGGCGGCTGCCTTCAACAGTATGACCGAGAACCTGCGCAGCACCACCGTTTCGCGTGAATACATGGAAAAACTGATCGACAGCATGAACGATGTGCTTATTGTAATTTCCCCTGACGGAGTGATCCAAAGCGTAAACCGGGCGTATTGTGAACTTTTTGGAGACCAGGGTGGCGCCGTGGTGGGGCGCCGCATGACTGAACTTGAAGAGCCTGATGCGCCGTTATGCATGCTTTCGTCGTTCTCATACGCTCTGGAGCATGGCCCGATTCATGGCATAGAGAGCAATTGCCGCACCGCGAGTGGAGAAATTGTGCCGATGCTCTACTCGCTTGCCATCATGAAAGAGGAGAATGGTAACCCGCAAGCGATAATCTGTGCGGCCCAGAACATCAGCAGCCTGAAAAAAATTCAGGAGGCACTGCAGCAGAAACAGACCGAACTGGAAGAGATGAATCGAAATCTGGAAGGAATTGTTGCCTCGCGCACGGCCGAATTGGCGATAGGCAACGAAGGATTACGGGCTGAGGTCACCGAGCGGCAGAAAAAAACCGAAGAGTTGCGGACAGCCCGCGATGTCGCCGAATCGGCCAATCGCTCTAAATCAGAGTTTTTGGCAAACATGAGCCATGAAATGCGTACCCCGCTCAACTCGATCATTGGCGGGACCGAATACCTTGACTCGGAAGGATTGAGCGAAGAACAGCAGCGCTGTCTTACGATGATACGCCATGCGGGAGACAGCCTGCTGGTACTGATCAATGACCTGATCGATCTTTCCCGCATCGAAGCCGGCCAGTTTGAAATTGTCAACCGCCCCTTCGATCTGCGGCACACCTTGAAGCAGGTTCTTGAGATGGTTAGTCAGGATGCCGAACGCAAAGAACTGAAACTTACCCTGGGTAGTGCGCCCTCGATGCCGCAGGTTGTGAAAGGTGATCAGATTCGGCTTCAGCAGGTACTGCTCAATCTGGTCGCCAATGCAGTTAAATTCACCGAAAGTGGCGGTTCGGTTTCGCTTACGACGTCATCCGCTCCGGCCAAGAACGACCAGATACCGGTAACATTTGTTATCAGGGATACCGGCATCGGAA
>VFJM01000363.1 GCA_009886055.1 Geobacter sp.
CCCTCAGTCGCTCTCGATAAGAATATGTATGTTGAGTTGTTCAGTGTGAAAACTTTGGATTAAAATATCAGTTGTACGGTAAAAATGTCAATAATAATTCTGCGTTGTCCGGTTTGGTCTTTTCAATAGCCCTGTAGGGGCGTTTGATGGTAGCCGTGGGATTTATCCCACGGGTGAAAACATCAATTATTCATTCGTCACGTACGTGACGAGGTGAAATCGTCTACCATTTCCGTGGAATGAATTCCCCGGCTACCTCCGTGGAATGAATTCCCCGGCTACCATCAATCTGTCGCTATGCGACGTAAGCATGAACCAAACCGGACAACACTGAGTATAACTGAAGAAATTGAGTACACAACAGGAAATAATGACGTGGAGGGTGAAAAAAATGGTGCATTTTCATTGGAATTTGAGGTACTATCCAAAAGATTAATAAGAACACGGTCTGAACCCCGGCCATTCTTTTACCTCACTTTGGAGATTGCCATTGACAACCACTGATAAAAACTTTGCTACGTCTGTATGGGATTTTTTCTGTTCACTTAAGCTGACCCTTTTTCTGCTGATATCGCTGGCCTTGACATCGATAATCGGTACCGTTCTGCCGCAGGGAGTTCTTCCGCCCGAATATGTCGCCCGGATCAGCCCAACCAAATTACAGATATATTCCCGGCTCGGCTTTTTCGACATGTACCACTCCTGGTGGTTCATTACTCTCCTGTATGTATTCAGTCTTAATCTTGTATGCTGCTCTATCAAGCGTTTGCCGCACGTATTCAAGTTTATCAGTGAGCCGAACCTCGTTCTGGGAGAGGGACAGCGCAACTCGTTCCCGCTAAAGAATGAGCTGTCATTTTCCGGGTCCATCGAAAAGGGGAAGGAGCGGCTGACCGAATTTCTCGGCAAAGAGTTTGCTGCGCCGGTTGTCACCGAGCATAACGGTGAATACCACCTGTTTGCACAGAAAACAGCCTGGTGTCGTCTGGGTGTTTATGTCGTACACTTCAGTATACTGGTGATTTTTATCGGGGCGATTATCGGCTCTCTGGCCGGTTACAAGGGCTTTGTAACTATTGTCGAAGGTACCAGCGTCAACGCTTTTGAGCGTCAAAACGGACAACAGATGCCGCTCGGCTTTGAAGTCCTCTGTGAAAAGTTCAACGTGGATTTTTACAGTACCGGGGCTCCGAAGGAATTCAGGAGTATCCTGACGGTTCTGGAAAATGGTAAGCCGGTTCCCGGCTATTCACAGGTAAAGGTTATTGTCAATACGCCAATGACCTACAAAGGCATCACCTTTTATCAATCCAGCTATGGTCAGGCAAATGAAGGGAGCGATCATTTCATTACGGTGAGCGCGAAAAACGGCGGGACTGTTGAAAAAATAGCTGTCCGTGAAAACGTTGCCGTTACCCTTAAGGATGGCACGAGCTTTAAGCTGCTGGAGGCTACCCAGGAAGTCCGGCAATTTGCTCCCGGATTTTCCGGCCCGGCAGCCCGCATAGAAGTGACTCCAAAAGGGGTTGCTCCACAGACTTTTATTTCGTTCAAAAATTTTCCGGAAGTGAATGCCCAGCGGGGTGACGCTCTGATTTTCAGCTATGAAGGGACGAACGCCAGAATGTATACCGGCCTTCAGGTCGCCAAAGACCCCGGTGTCTGGGTTGTCTGGCTGGGATGCGCCCTGATGGTGATCGGCATTAGCGTCGCATTTTTTATGTCTCACAAACGGATCTGGGTGGTTGTAACAAAAGGGCATGTCCGGATGTATGGTAATGCCAGTAAAAATCAGGCAGCATTCCAAATGCAGTTCGAAGACATTTCTGAAAAATTTCAGCTGATAAAAATCTAACGGAGGTTACCTCTTCATGACCAGTTCTATGCTTTTTAATAGTACGACATTCCTGTATCTGATCTCAACGGTCGTTTTCTTTGCGTTCCTGGCCAGCAAAACCAAATCGCTCGGCATTGTTGGCAGTTATACCGCGTACGCCGGTCTCGCCGTTCAAACGGTGGCTATTGCTCTTCGATGGAAGGAATCCTATGATATGGGTGTCGGGCATGCGCCAATGTCCAACCTGTATGAATCGATTGTCTTCTTTTCCTGGACGATCATTCTGCTTTTTGCCTACATTGATCTTCGCTATAAATACCGGGTTGTCGGTGCTTTCGTCGTGCCGTTTGCGCTGCTTGGCATGGCCTGGGCACAGCTTGGCATGAATACCGGGATCGAGCCGCTTGTCCCGGCGCTGCAGAGCAACTGGCTGCTGTATCACGTTATTACCTGCTTCCTCGGGTATGCCGCTTTTGCCGTTGCCTGCGGGATTTCAATCATGTATCTGATCAAAACGGCTATTGAAGGCACTGATTCATCGGCACAGG
>VFJM01000147.1 GCA_009886055.1 Geobacter sp.
CGGGCGGCCGAGTCGCTGCGCTCCATACGTCTGGTCAAACAGAAGTTGGGACTTTCTACCGTACTCGGGGTCAGCAACATCTCCTTCGGTCTGCCGCAGCGCCCCCTGATCTCATCCGCATTTTTTGCGATGGCAATGGAGGCGGGCCTGGATGCCGCCATCATCAACCCCAAGGACAAGCCGATGATGGCTGCCTGGCGGTCGGCGATGGTGCTTCTCAACCGGGATCTCCAGGCGGCTGCCTACATCGAAGCCTATCGCGATCAACAAAATGACGCTGTCCCGCTGGCGCCCCCGGCCGGAACGTGCGATACGATTCTTGAGCGTCTGGCGCAGGCGGTTATTGGCGGCGATCGCGATGGCATCGTTGCACTGGTCGAGCAGGCGCTGGCGGAAGGGTTTGCTCCGCAGGTAATCAGCACCGAAGGTTTTCTGCCCGGTTTGGAGGAGGTCGGCCGGCGTTTTGAACGCAATATCTTTTTTCTACCGCAGGTAATGCAGTCTGCCGATACCATGCAGACCGGTTTTGCGCGCTTAAAAGTCGAGATGCATGGTGAAAAGTTTAAAAGCCTCGGAAAGATTCTGATGGCAACGGTTGAAGGCGACATCCACGACATCGGCAAGAATATCGTCTGTACCCTGCTTGAAAACCATGGTTTCGAGGTTTTTGACATCGGCAAGAATGTTTCAGCCGCAACTATTATCGCCAAGGCGAAAGAGTTTGCGGTTGATGCGGTCGGGCTTTCGGCTCTCATGACAACAACCATGTCAGAAATGGACAACGTGCTGAAAAAACTGCGCGCTGCCGGGATCACTACTTTTACTATGGTCGGCGGGGCGGTTGTGACCCAGGAATATGCTGATCGTATCGGCGCAGATCTCTACGCCAAGGACGCGATGGAGGCTGTTGCAAAAATCAAGCTTCTTCTGGGCGTGGATGGGTAGAGACACAAAAATCAGTGGAGACGCAAAATCTTGCGTCTCTGCAAGCTTATATGATAACGTCAAATAACGTAATTTTTTTCAGGTGTTTCCATGGTTCTGGGATTTAATCACAATCTGAGGTACAAAGGGGAGGTGTTCCACGTCCAGACTGAGGATAGTGGTGTGGCCAATCCGCACATTATCACGTTGCTCTATCGGGGCGGGGTCATCATCAGTTCCAAAAAAACCAGCTATTCCGACATCCTGAAGATGGATAACCTGGAAGTAGTTATAGAAGAATTGATGAAAGAGCAGCACAAGGAGATGATGCGCCGCCTGAAATTGGGCGATTTTGATGATAAAGCATTCTCATTTAAAGCCCAGCTGATCGAAAATTATGAAATCCCCACCCTGGCGCCGGAAGCAGACCTGGTGGCAGAGGTTTTCCTGTCTACCCCTCCCCCCGGTTCTGCGTCAAAAGGCGGCGTTTCACAGCTGTTTGAATTTCCTCAACAGCCCGCAAAAACGGTTCCTGATCAACATGCAAAAAGCAGTGCGCCGTCTGATGCAGACAGCAAAGTCGTAAATCTTGATGAAGCGATTCTTTCGTTTTTTGGCCCCCGTGGAAAATAATCCTCATACAAATCATCCCGCAGCAGAGAAGGTTGCCATGTATGTTTCGTAGCCTCACGACACGCGTAATTGCAACCACCATCTCCCTGCTTGTAGCGGGTATTTTCATCTATACTACCTTCAACGTCCGTTATCAGAATGACATGCTGATCAATACCGCTCGGGAAAGTACCGAGCTGCTGCTGCACACTGTTGAAAGCAGTATTTATAACACCATGCATCTCGGCAATGTACAGGATGTCGGCTCAATCCTGTCAATGGTCGGGCAGCATAACGAGCTGGTCGGAGTCAGGATCTTCCATCCGCACGGGGTTATCCTCCGTTCCTCGATACCGGGTGAAGTTGGCAGGTCGGTCAGCGCGGACGATTACAAAATCTATCAGAGTCCAAAGAACTACAGCATTATTACCGTGCCGCCGCATGGTGAAGTGCTGGCGATGGTCAAGCCGATCTATAACGAGGTCGCCTGTTACCCCTGCCA